>DASXGY010000188.1:0-10495 GCA_036488835.1 Acidobacteriaceae bacterium | reverse complement strand
GCTGATGCCGCGCGCGACCCCGCAGATGTACTACGGCGAAGAGATCGGCATGCGCACCACAGTACCGACGCGGGTGGAGGATGTACGCGACCCGGTCGGTGTGACCGGGTGGCCGAAGGACAAGGGCCGCGATGGCGAGCGCACGCCGATGCAGTGGACGCCGGAGCGGCCGAATGCAGGCTTCACTACACCGACAGCAAAGCCATGGCTGCCCATTCCGCCGAGCTCAGTGGCCTACAACGTCGAGGTCGAGTCGAAGAAGCCGGATTCGATCCTGAACTTTTACAAACAACTGCTGGTGCTGCGCCGCACCGAGCCGGCGCTGGTCAGCGGCGGCTACGTCACCATCAATCCGGATGACCCAAATGTCTTCGCGTTCCTACGCCACTACCTGGGGAACGGGCGCTCCGTGCTGGTGGTGCTGAACATGAGCGACAAGCCGCAGATGGTGACCTACGACCTGGCGGCGCAGGGGGTGACGGGTGGCGTGGGGCTGATGCTGTTGAACAGCTACGGTTACGAAAGCAAGCAGATCCGGCTGGACCACATGACCGTCCCGCCCTTTGGCACCGCCGTCATCGGGGTCCGCTGAGCGCGTAACGGGTACTGGCCGCGCAGCTTGAGCAATTCAAACCAGCCCGGCACTCTCGAACGCAATCTGCGCCGCCTCTGCCGCCGGCAGTGTCCACACCGCCAGCCCGGCGTTCGGTGTGCTCAATCGTCCCGGCTCGAAGATGCTGCCCTTGTTCACCTCTTCATCCAGCTCCGCGCCCGCCCAGCGCAGCGCGCGGCACACGCGCGCCCGCACCATCGGCTCGTCCTCGCCAATGCCGCCGCCGAAGATGATCGCCTCCGCGCCGCCCAGCGCTGCCAGATACGCGCCTACCTGTTTCGCTACGCGATAGCAGAACATCTCCATCGCTAGCGCAACTCGAGGCGTGCCGAGCTGCTTCATCAGCACGCGCGTGTCAAGCGAGATTTCCGAGATGCCAAGCAGTCCGGACTTCTTGTTCAGTACTTCAAGAGCGCCCGCGACATCCATTCCCCCTTGCTCCACCAGCACTTGCACAATCGCCGGATCCACGCTCCCGCTGCGCGTCCCCATCATCAATCCTTCCAGGGGAGTCAGCCCCATCGAGTTGTCCACCGCAACGCCATCGCGAATCGCCGTCGCCGAGCAGCCGCTCTCCAGATGCAGTGACACCAGCCGTATTTCTTCGAGCGGCCGCTTCGTTTCGAGCGCGTAGCGCTCCAGCAGTGAGCGATGTGAGAAGCCATGGAATCCATAGCGGCGAATGCCAAGCTTGTCCGCCAACTCCGGTGGCAGCGGATAGCGCCACGCCACCTCCGGCATCCTGCGATAGAACGACGTATCGAAGCCCGCTGCGATCTTCATCTCCGGCGCATGCTTGCGCAGCGCTCGAATCACTTCCAGCGAACGTGCATTGTGCAACGGAGCAAAGCGCTGCAGCGCTTCAATTTCGCGTTCGACGGAGGCGTCCACCATCGCCGGTTTATCAAAGCGCTCGCCGCCATGCACCACCCGCACGGCGGCCAGCGCCACATCTTCATAACCCGCGCCATGCTCGCCCGCATGCTCACGCAGCCAATCCAGCAGCACGCCCGTCGCGTCGGTGAAACTCTTCGCTTCTACATCGTGCGACTCAGCCGTCTCCCGGCCTTGCATGCGCGAGAAGCTGGCTGGCTTGTCCTTGCCGATATTTTCGACCATGGCGCTGGTGCGGATTGCTCCCTCGCACCCAAAGCGCTGCTCGCTGCGCACCTCCACCACATCTGCCTTCAGCGAATTGCTGCCCGGATTGAGAGTGAGAATGACCGCCAACGCATGGCCTCTGTCGAAGTGGGATGATCCCAAGATGGCGTAGGGCGGCCTCGCTAGGCCGCCCTAGGTCTCCACTTATTGCTGAAACGCACTACTGCTTCGGAGCAGGCGCCGCGCTCGTATCCGCCGCGGCCGGTTTGCCGACCATCCGCACCGCCTTGTCCACGATTGGATAGAGCAGTTGTTGGTGATCGAGACGGGCCTGCTGCTTGATGTACTGCCCCATGCGCCGTCCCTCTTCACGCGAATCGGGCAGCGCCACATCACGCTTCTGCGCGGCGAACTGCGCCATGGTCTTCACAATTGCGAAGAAGCCTGCTTCGGTCTCCCCGCCCTGGTGCCATGCATCGGAGACCGTGTCGGTCACTACTTGATCGATGGTCCAGTTTTGGGTGCTTGCTGTATCTGCCGGTGCGCTCTGCGCCTGAGGAGCGGCCAGCAGAGACACCGGGTACGCGAGCGCGATAGTGAAAACCAGGATTCTCGAAACGCCTGTCATGGAATCAGCCTTTCCGATCTCATAGCGCCTCTAGCGCCGGTATCTGTTGTCGCGTTTGCTGTTTTGGTTCGCTTGCCCCAGCACGGCTCCGATTCCCGCGCCGGCCGCACCTCCAATAATGCTGCCTTTCAGGCCGCCGCCAAGGGCAGCGCCCAGCACGGCACCGCCCGCACCGCCGATCAGCGCGCCCGTCCCAGGGCCAATCCCGCCCTGGTCGCGGCCACGATCGCGGTATCGCGCGCGGTCCCTCTGGTTGTAGTAGTTGCCGCCGTGTCCGCCGTCGCGTACCCCGTTATAGAACTGGTTGCGCTGTTGCGCCAGCGCAGGCAGCGTAGCCAGCAGCAGAAACAGCAGGCTAAGGAATACGCTCGTAGCTCGTCTCACGATGTCTCCTCTTCTCGATCTGCGCCAGATTACGCCACGTCCCCCCGGCACTGCTATTCTGATGCCGTTTCCCCGTCCGTGCGTCGCGCGGGTTTCGGCGTCGCGTGTCTTTTTCACGGCTGGGCCGTCTTAACAGTTTGGGAGCTCTTCGCTCCGAATCCAGAGGTACGGTCGCTTCATGTCCCGCCTGCTCACGCTCAGCCTGCTCGGTCTTCTGCTGTTCCCCCTGCCGCGTCTCCATGCCCAGGCCAGCTATACGCAGCTGCAGCCCACCGATTCCGGCTTCGGCCCGCTCGACAAGTCCACGCCCTCCATCCCCCCGGACCAGATCATCCAAAAGTTCGCGGCCAAGGAATCCGAATTCCGCCAGGCGATGGGTCAGTACACCTACACGCGCAGCGTGAAGATCGAAACCCTCAACGATGACAATCAGCCGGACGGCGCGTATCAGCAGGTCACCGACATCTCCTACGACGGCAAGGGCGCCAAGCTTGAGCACGTCACCTTCGCCCCTGCCAACACGCTCGAGCGCCTCATCATGACGCCTGCGGATATGTCGGACATCGAGCACCGCCTCCCCTTCGTGCTCACTACTGAGGACCTCCCGCTCTACAACATCACCTATGTCGGCCGTCAAAAAGTCGACGACCTCGACAACTACGTCTTCGATGTCGCTCCTAAGCGAATCGAGAAAGGGCAACGATATATCCAGGGTCGCATCTGGGTCGAGCAGCGCGATCTGCAGATCGTCGTCGTGAACGCAAAAAACGTTCCGGACGATCTACGACCCGGTCATGAAGACCTCTCGCTACCGTTCACCACCTATCGCGAGCAGGTGGATGGTCAGTTCTGGTTCCCTGTCTACAGCAAGGCGGATGGGGTTCTGCACTTCTCTGGCGGCAAAGGCTACATGTCGGAAGACGTGCACTTGCGCTCCATCGTGAAGTACAGCAACTACAAGCGCTTCGGCTCCTCCATCAAGATCACCTTCCAGGGGCAGGACATCACCAAAAACGGCCAGCAGCCCGCGCAGGGCAACTCTCCCGCCGGCAAGCAGCAGAGCACGCCCGCAAATCAGCCAAACCAGACATCAATTCCACCGCGCTGAATGGAGAGCTCTGCAATAGTCGTTCGCGCCCGCCTGGGCGCGTGTCGCTCCCTCCCATGGGTATCGCGATGTTTCTGCCGCAAATCGGGCTTCTGGTACTATGCAGGTCTAGAATGAGCGATCTGCACCTCTCCTGATCCGACAGCACACAATAGATGAGAGCCGTTGAGGCGATGCAAAACGAAACTTCTGCCGGAATCGCCAGACCCGATTCACGCCGGTTCACGCTCGCGACCAGCCTGATCCTACTGCCGATAATCGTCTTTTACGCGCTTTTGGCGCGCCACATGATCAACATGCCGTATATGGACGACTACAACGGCGTGCTGCAGTTTCTGGAGCATCTCTCATCGCTGCCGAATGTTCCGTCCAAAATCGGCTATATCGTCTTCGCACAGCACAATGAGTACAAGACCGTCTTTGCGAATTTCGTTATCGCCGTGCAGTACGGAATCTCCGGTCATCCAAATTTCATTCTCTTGTCATGGCTCGGAGACCTCTTTGTTCTCGTGCTCTTCTACCTCATGTGGCGGCACTTTCTCGCCAATGAAGAAAACACCTCACGCAGGCTTTTACTGTTCACTCCTGTGGCATATCTGCTCTTTCAGTTTCAGTATGTAGAAACCCTCAATTGGAGTTCCCCGGGGTTACAGAACATCCCGGTCTTGATTTTTGCCTTCGCGTCTCTTGCCGCGCTCGCTCGAGCTAGTGCCAGGAGCTTCTTCTTGGCATGTGTCCTGATGGTGCTTGCCATCGCATCTTCGGGCAATGGATTTGCCCTGCTCCCCGTCGGCATTGCCATGCTTCTTCAAAGGAGGGCATGGGGACGAGTTGGGCTGTGGGTCCTGGTTGTTTGCTCCTGCGCCGGCCTATACTTCTATCACTACAATTTCCATTTGTCCCAGCAGGACCCGAATGGGTCGGTGCTGCGCTCCGCCCATTATCTGAATCCGATATTCGCCCTGGCCTTTATGGGCTCGGCTCTCAGTCTTCACGTGCACCTTATCCAGAATATTTCGATCCTTTCAGGACTCTTCATATCCGTTCTCATCCTCTTGATGGTGAAAAGGCGTTTCGATAAGTCGAATCCGGTCGTTTTCTATTTCAGCGTCTTCCTAACGCTCACCGCCATAGGCGTATCCGGCATTCGAAGCAAGTTCGGGCTCGATGCCAGCCTGGCTGGCCGATATAGAATCTATTCTGATCTTCTTCTTATCTGTTGCTATGTCTTCATCATGGAGAGCTATCTCAGGAAACGCAGCCTCCAGGATAAATTCTTTCAGGTCGCACTTGTAGTTTCTATCCTCTTTTGGGCCATTTTCGATCGCAGCGGAGAAAGATATTTGGTAGCGCGTGAAAACGGCATTATCGTTGGCGCCAAAGCATATGAGGTTTCGCATCATGAACAAGGCCCCATTCTCTCTAACAGCAATGAGGGTTTGACAATGACTTTGAATCATATGATGCGTCCTATCATGGAGGACTCGGAGTCCACTGGTCTCTACCGCTTTCCATGACCCAGGCTCGAAAGATCGTCATCACGGGAGCAGCTGGGCTCGTCGGCCAGAATCTTACCTCTCGCCTCCTCGCAAGGGGCTACAGTCAGCTCGTCGGCATCGATAAGCATGCAGCGAACATAGCGACCTTCCGGCAACAATTCCCTGCGGTGAGCGCGATACAGGCCGACCTGGCGGCAGTGAATGACACGGCTGTATGGCAACGCGCGCTTGCCGGATGTGACGCGCTCGTCATCGGCCATGCGCAGATTGGCGGCCTCAATTCCGACGAATTTGTGAGGAATAATATTCAGGCGACCGAAGGTCTCCTGGAAGCCGCAATCCAGCATCGCGTACCCTATCTAGTCAATATCTCCTCTTCGGTTGTGAATTCGATAGCTGTGGATGCCTACACCGAAACTAAAAAAGCACAGGAAGCCTTGATAGCTTCGTCCGGAATCAAACAGGTCGTCCTACGGCCTACCCTTATGTTCGGCTGGTTTGATCGGAAGCATCTGGGCTGGCTCGCAAGATTCATGCGGCGCACGCCTGTCTTTCCCATCCCGGGCACTGGTAAATTCCTTCGTCAACCACTCTTTGCGGGAGACTTCTGCGAAATCATTCTGTCTTCCATCGAGCAGCAGAAGACAGGGAGCTTCAACATCAGCGGACAGGAGAAAATCGACTATATCGACCTGATTCGCGCTTTGCGGGAAGCCATTCACGGAAAGGCAAGGATTCAGAAGGTGCCGTACGGCCTCTTCTGGGCCATGCTGAGACTCAATGCTTTATTCGACAGGAATCCCGCGTTCACAGTGGAGCAACTCAAGGCGCTCGTCACTCCTGATATCTTCGAAGTCATCGATTGGCCGGGCATATTTGGAATTCGCGCGACCCCTTTGCAGCAGGCGTTGAACATCACCTTTCGTGATCCCGTGTATTCAAAAGTGGTCTTGGCCTTTTAGCTGGCGGTTGCATATTTCTACGACCGAGGGGACCCCATCGCCCGCGTAATTGTTATCGGATCCGGAATCATGGGCTTGGCCGCCGCATTTCACGCGCTCAAGGCAGGCCATTCCGTGCAAGTACTCGAAGCTGCGCCGGATCCGGGCGGAATGGCTGCGCATTTCGACCTGGCCGGCCTGTCCATCGAACGCTTCTATCACTTCGTTTGTAAGAGCGACGCCGAGACAATGGTGCTGCTGCGGGAGCTTGGTATTGCAAATAAGCTTCGCTGGCGCACAACCTCCATGGGTATCTTCACCGGAGGACGCCTCTACGATTGGGGCAATCCGATTGCGTTGCTCGCGTTTCCAGAGATTAGTATGCTGTCCCGGCTGCGCTATGCGCTCTTTGCCTTTGTCTCCGTGAGGAGAAACCGCTGGGACGCAATCGAAACAGAGTCTGCGCGCTCTTGGATTACCCGTTGGTGCGGCTCCGAAGTGTACGACCGGCTCTGGAGGCCACTTCTGGAGATGAAGTTCTTCCATCATGCGGAGGACATCTCCGCAGCATGGATATGGACACGCATCCGGCGGATCGGTCGCTCGCGCAAATCGCTCATGCAGGAAGAACTGGGCTACCTCGAAGGCGGCAGCCAGACGCTGGTGGATACGCTATGCAACGCCATCCAGAATCTGGGCGGAGAGTTGAGGACTACGTGTCCTGTGCTCACCATTCTGGCCGAGCAGCAGCGTGTCACCGGCGTCGTCACCCCTCGGGGCACCCTCGCAGCCGATGCTGTCATCTGCACTGTACCCACTCCGCTGGTGTCGCGGATGATTCCGGCGCTGCCGGAGGACTGGAGGGCGCGTTATCAGGCCATCCCCAACATGGGGATTTGTTGTCTGGTCTTCAAGCTCAGGCAAAAACTCAGCGGCCACTTCTGGATCAATATCAGCGAGCCCGATATCGCCATCCCGGGTCTGATTGAATTCTCCAATCTTAGGCCAGTCGGTGGCGAGAGCGTCGTCTACGTGCCGTACTACATGCCAAACGATCATCCCAAGTTCACGTGGACCGACGAAGCGCTTCTGGGCGAGGCGTTTTCCTACATGCAAAGAATCAATCCCAATCTCACGCGCGACGACATCATTGCGGCCCATGTCGCGCGACTCCGCTATGCGCAGCCAGTGTGTGAGCCGGGTTTCGCCAGCAAAATCCCGCCGGTCCAAACACCTATCGCAGGCCTGCAGGTCGCCGACACCTGTTTCTACTACCCGGAAGACCGCGGCGTGTCGGAGAGCGCCCGGCTCGGCCGCGAAATGGCGGAACATCTCTCGCATTTGCCACAATAGGCCCGGACCGTATCGACAATGCCGCTGGAGCAATCAGCCACCGGCGTGATATCACGGATGGGCATGAGTCCGAACACATCGCACGATCCCGCAGAGGCAGCAAAGCGTCGCGCGGCGCAATGGGCAGCAGCCCAGGTGGAAGACGGTATGGCCGTCGGCCTCGGCTCCGGCTCCACGTCAGCGCTCGTTATCGAAGAGGTCGGACGCCGCGTCCGCGACGGTCTTCGCATCGTCGCCATCGCGACATCCATACAGTCGCATCGCCAGGCTGAATCGCTCGGCATCCCCATCACCGACTTCGCTCGCCAGCCGCAGCTCGATCTCACCATCGATGGCGCAGACGAGGTGCAGCGCGGCACACTGGCGCTTATCAAGGGCCACGGCGGCGCGCTGCTGCGCGAAAAAATCGTCGCCATGGCCAGCAGCCGCATGCTGGTCGCCGTCGATCCCCGCAAAGTCGTCGACCAGCTCGGCTCCGTCTTCACCGTGCCCGTCGAAACCGTTCCCTTCGGCTGGGAAACCACCCAGCGCCGCCTGCGCGACCTGGGTTTTATCTCTGAGCTCCGCAGGAATGATGGCGGCCAGCCGTACATCACCGACGGCCAGCACTACATTCTGCACTGCAAGCTCATCGAATCCGGCCTCACCCCGGAGCAGGCCGCGGAAGTCTTCAAAAGCACCACCGGCGTCGTCGAGCACGGCCTCTTCCTTGGCATCGCCAGCAAAGTCGTCATCGGCAGCCCAGAGAAAGTCGACTTCCTCGAACGCACGCAAAGCTAGGATTTACGGCTGGTCGGGCGCCAGATCGCTCTCGCGCAGCCACCCGCGCACTGCACGCCGCGCATTCAGGTCTTCGCCTTCCAGCCACGGACCGATCCGCCGGTAAATCACCACGACATCGCCTTTGCTCAGCCGCGCCTTCGCAGTGCTGCCATTCACCGGAGCCTGACGCACATCCGCCGTTGTCGCGCTCACCAGCCGCACCGAGCTCCACTTGCCGTCCATCACCGACGGCTCTTCATAGGCAGCCGATGCGAACTCATCTCCAGTTGCCGCGCAGCCGGGCGGATCGCCCTCCAGCCGCAGCTTCGCCGTGTCCTTCACGAATGTTAGCGTGCCGGCCGTAGTGGCAGAATCCGGCGGCGACCACACCGTCACCTTGGTCGCGCCATCCGCTCCGCTGCCTGACACCCCGCGCAGTACAAACAGGCAACTGAACTGCGGCGCATCGTCCGTGCCACTACCCGGCCGAGCATCCGAAAACACCCCGGTCACAGTCGCGCCATCCACTCCCAGCGTCAGGTTGCCGTAAAGACCGGACTTCGCTTGCGCGAATGCTGCGCTCACACCCAGCGCGTTCACCAGCGCGAAGAGAATGACTGCTCCGGTCCTCGTTCTTCCGGTCCCTGTCCTCATGATCGAAAGCCTAGAGTATTTTCGCTTTCGCCGCATACCAAAGAATCAAGCTCGTTGTTGCTTTCCGTGAAGAAAAGCCAGAATGCGCGATTCTCGGGCGGTCCTGACTGGAAGCGAAAGTGCCATACCCGATCGCGCGTCTCTTGCCAGCTACAATTAAGAGAACGTTCACCATGCCCACTTCCGTCATCCCCATGCAACACGCAATTGACGATCTCCGCATCCGGTCGGCCAATGTTGTCGACCCGCCGCTCACCCTCGAAGCCGAGCGCCCCATCACCGATGCCGCCGCCGATCTCGTCTATCGGACGCGCCAGCAGATTCTCAAAATCCTCTCGCTTGCCGATCGCCGTCTCCTCGTCGTGGTCGGCCCCTGCTCCATCCACGACACCGATGCCGCACTCGAGTACGCACGCCTGCTCAAGCCGATTGCCGCCGAGCTGGCGCAGGACCTGCTCGTTGTCATGCGTGTCTACTTCGAGAAGCCGCGCACCACTGTCGGCTGGAAGGGTCTCATCAACGATCCGCATCTCGACGAGTCTCATCGCATCAACGAGGGTCTGCGCATGGCGCGCAATCTGCTCCTCGACCTGGCCGAAATGGGCGTCCCCGCGGGCAGCGAGTTTCTCGACCTGATCACGCCGCAGTATCTCGCCGCGCTCGTAAGCTGGGGCGCCATCGGCGCGCGCACCACGGAAAGCCAGCTCCATCGCCAGCTCGTCAGCGGCCTCTCCTGCCCGGTCGGTTTCAAGAATGGCACCTCCGGCGACGCCGGCATCGCCATCGAGGCCATCCTCTCTGCGCGCCAGCCGCACACCTTTCTCGGCCACACGAAAGACGGTCAGACCGCCATCTTCGGCACCGCCGGAAACCCGGACTGCCACCTCATCCTGCGCGGCGGCCGCGGCGTCACCAACTACGACGCCGCCAACGTGGAGCGCATCGCTGGTCTTGAAACGAAAGCCGGCCTCGAGCCCGCCATGATGATCGACTGCAGCCACGCCAACAGCCGCAAGGACCACACCCGCCAACCTCTCGTGTGCCGCGACGTTGCCGCGCAGATCGCCGCCGGCGACCGTCGCGTCATTGGCGTCATGCTTGAAAGCAATCTCGTCGCCGGCGCACAGAAGCACGTAGCCGGCCAGCCGCTGGTGCGCGGTCAAAGCATGACCGACGCCTGCATCGGCTGGGACGAGACCGTACCGCTGCTGCGCGAGCTCGCTGCCGCAGCGCGCACCCGCGGCTAAGCTGACATAGAGTCACAGTGCAAGCGGCTTATTGATTGTGGCGTCAGCCTTCGGTGGAAGCATGCTCCAGCGCCAGCAGCTTCTCCTTGCGTTCCTTGCCCCAGCGGTAGCCGGTGAGCTGTCCGTTCTTGCCCACCACACGATGACACGGCACCACCAGTGCCAGCGGATTCCGCGCGCACGCCCGAGCCACCGCCCGCACCGC
>DASXGY010000181.1:0-4277 GCA_036488835.1 Acidobacteriaceae bacterium | reverse complement strand
TTTCTGCTGGTGAACGATCTCGGCACGGACCACATCTGGATCTTTCATGTCGATCTGAAAACGGCGGAGCTCAAGGAGACCGGAGCGCCATGGCAGGCGAAGCCTGGCTCCGGCCCGCGTCACGCGCACTTTCATCCCAATGGCAAATGGGTTTACTCGATCAACGAGCTGACCTCTACCGTCGACGTTCTGGCGTGGGATGCGAAGAACGGCACGCTCAAGTGGCTCTCGGAGGTTCCGCTGCGCGGGTCATCCTTTCCCGCAGACAGTAGCGGCGCAGAGTTGGCCATCGATCGCACCGGTCGGTTTCTTTATGCCTCTCACCGCGGCGAAAACACGCTATTGGTCTTCTCGATCGATCCGGCAAGCGGCGCTCTTACATTTGTGCAGCGGGTTGGATCCGGCGGCAAGAATCCGCGGGATTTTACGCTCGATCCATCCGAGAGGTGGCTTATCGCGGCCAATCAGGACACGCAGAATGTTGTGGTGTTCGCGCGCGATCCGCACACGGGCAAACTGACCCAGACCGATCGGAGTGCCCACCTGGGCGCGCCGGTCGGAGTGTTGTTTGTATAGCTTCTAAGACAGATATTCCTTTAGAAACGGATCGTCCGAGTGGACGAGGTCGTGGGTTGATCCGTCAAAGACCAGCTTGCCCTCGTGCAACAGCATGAAGCTGGTATCGCGGTCCGCTTCGCCCTCGGGCAGCGCCACCATGGTGTTCTGGTCGCGATCGAAGTAATGCGTCGCCAGCATGAAGGCATCCTGCAGGCGATGCGTGATCAGGATAGAGCTGGTGTGATAGACGTCGCGCTGCTTCATGATGAGCGCGATGATGTTGGTGGAAGTAATGGGATCGAGGCCGCCGGTCGGCGAGTCGTAAAGCAGCAGGCTGGGCTTGGCAATGATGGCGCGCGCGATGGCGACGCGCCGCCGCATCCCGCCGGAGAGCTGCGAGGGAAACTTCTCCATGGTTTTGTCCAGCTCGACAAATTTCAGAGCCTCCTCGACACGCTGATCGACCTCGTCATCGGGCACATGATGCTCCATCAACTGGAAGCCCACGTTGTCGCGAATGTTCATGGAGTCGAAGAGCGCGCCCTCCTGGAAGACCATGCCTACGGCGGAGCGCAGCTCGAAGATCTCTTTCTCCTGCATCGCAGTGATCTCATGGCCGAAGACGAAGATGCGTCCGCTGTCCGGGCGGATGAGCCCGTTCGCCAGCTTCAGCAGCACGCTTTTGCCGCCACCCGCGGGACCCAGCAGCAGGCGCGTCTCCCCGTGATTCACCCGGAACGAGATGTGCTTGAGGACTTCGTTGCGATCGAAGGCGATGGAAACATCTTCGAAGACGACGGGCAGCTCGCCCGGCTTGGGCTGAAAACGGCTGGCCATGGGTTCCTGAAGGGCAGCGGGCATCGCTTAGCGTCCGAAGATGCCAATCATGAAGCGGCTAATGATGAAGTCGATGACGATGATAAGCACCGACGCGACAACGACCGCCTGCGTGGTGGACCGGCCCACACCCTGCGTGCCGCCGCGCGTGGACATGCCGAAGTAGCAGCCGACCGACGCGATAATGAAGCCGAAGAAGACCGGCTTGACAAGCCCCTGGAGCACATCTGGAAATTGCAGTGACTGGTATGCGGTGTGGAAGTACTGGGAGCCGCTCTGCCCCAGCAGATACACAGCGACAAATGCGCCGCCCAGCGTGCCCACGGTGTCCGAGATGATGGTCAGGAAGAAGTTCATGACCACGGTGGCGACCATGCGCGGCACCACCAGCTTCTTTATCGGATCGGTGCCCAGCGCGCGCATGGCATCAATCTGTTCTGTTACCACCATCGAACCCAGCTCCGACGCCATGCCCGACGCATTGCGGCCGGAGATCATCAGCGAGGTCAGGACCGGACCCAGCTCCTTGATCATCGAGAGGGACACCAGGGTTCCGGTGAGCGCGGTGGCGCCAAAGGTCGCCAGAGACGAGGAGGACTGCAGCGCCAGCACCGCGCCGGTGAAGAAGCCGGTCAGGATGACAATCGGAATGGAGCCAACGCCGATAATGTCGGCCTGGGTAAAGATATCGTTCACGTACCGCGGACGGCGGAAGAGGTTGGTGAGCGCCTGGCCGGAGAGCGTTGCATAATCCTGGACGGATCGGACGCTTTTCTTGGCAAAGCCATCCAGCGTAGCGAAGGGCATGGGGGAATTGTAACGGCAGACAGCAACACCCACGCGGCAAGAGCATAGCAGACGAAACATTCGTGTCCCGGCTCAGTCCGGCGGTGTACCATCGTGGCGTCATTCGCGGTACCGCCCGGAAGGAGCCGATTTATGGCAGCGATCTACGACTTGAAACACGGGGCCAATGGGGAGAAGTACCGCTTCAATTTGAAGGCTGCAAATGGAGAAGTGGTCCTGGTGAGCGAGAGCTACGAGAGCAAGGAGAGCGCGCTCAACTGCATCGAATCGGTGAAAGAAAATGCGCGGCTCGATGACCGCTTTGAGCGGAAGAACTCAAAGCGATCCGAGCCCTATTTCGTACTGAAAGCCGCCAACGGCCAGATTCTCGGTATCAGCGAGATGTACTCCTCTGAAGCGGCGTGCGAAAACGGCATCGCTTCGGTGAAGAAGAATGGCCCGCTCGCGCAACTCCGCGATCACACGACCCATTAGTCCAATTGAATCTGAACAGCGCGATGTCACCCTGAGCGAAGCGGCAGACCTGCATTTCGAGGGTAAGGTCTCGGGCCGGGATGCCGTCCTATTCCTTCGATTTCTTGCGTATCTCGATGTTCAGCCGCTTGATCTTTTGATTCAGGGTGGAGAGCGGTATGCGGAACTGCTCGGCGGCCTCGGTCTGGTTCCAGTTGGAGCGTTCGAGCTTGTCGATAATGATGCGGCGCTCGATGTCCTCGAGAATGTCGAAGAGCGACGCATTCGCATCGTGCTCCAGCAGGGAAGCCGAGTAGGAGCGGCCCGTCAGCTCGCCGGGAAGCACATCAAGGGCGATCACCGGAGTGGGTGAGAGCGCCACTCCGCGCGCGATGACGTGTTCCAGCTCGCGCACATTGCCAGGCCACTCGTAGTCCATCATCGCGCGCATCACTTCGGGGGCCAGCCGCCGCCTTTCAAGCTGGTTTTCTTCCGAGAAGTGCTCGAGGAAATGGGCTGCCAGCAGCGGGATGTCTTCGCGGCGGGCGCGCAGCGGGGGCAGATCGATAGTGACCACGTTCAGCCGATAGTAAAGATCCTCGCGGAAGCGGCCTTCGCGCACACCCTGTTTCAGATTGCTGTTCGTGGCGGCCAGGATGCGGACATCTACCTGCACCTCCTGCACCGATCCCAGGGGACGGAAGCGGCGGTCTTGCAGTACGCGCAGAATTTTTGCTTGCGTCTCCAGCCCCATGGTGCCGATCTCATCCAGGAAGAGGGTGCCGCCGTTCGCGATCTCGAACAGACCTTTCTGCGCTGCGTGCGCAGAGGTGAACGCCCCCTTGACATGGCCGAAGAGCTGCGACTCCAGTAGTTCCGTGGGCAATGCCCCGGTGTTGATCGGCACGAAGGGCTTATCGCGGCGCGGAGAGTTGGAATGAATGGCCTTGGCAATCACATCCTTGCCGGTGCCGGTCTCCCCCTGGATCAGGACCGTGAAGCGCGATGGCGCCACCTGAGCCACCAGGTCCAGGATGCGTAGCATCGGCTCGCTCTTGCCAACGATGTTTTCGAAGGTGTAGCGCTGCTTCAGCGCGCGCTTGAGCTGAACGTTCTCTTCCTCGGTGCGGTGCTGCGAAATGGCGGCGCGGATATCCGCCAGGAGCTTTTCGTTCTCCCACGGCTTCTGAACGAAGTTGCGTGCGCCCGCGCGGATAGCGTCCACGACATTCGTTACCGTGCCGTAGGCCGTGATCATGATGACCGGCAATAGTGGATGCCGGTCCAGGATACGCGGCAGCAGGTCGATGCCGTTCACACCCGGCAACGCGAGGTCGAGCAGCACCAGGTCGTAGGGTTGGCGCTCCAGTTCGTCCAGGCCTTTGACGCCGTCCGACGCGGCGCCGACGCTGTAGCCTTCCAGCATCAGTAAGGTTTCGAGGGATTCACGGATAGCCGCTTCGTCATCGATGATGAGGATGCGGGCGGCCTGGATATCGCCGGCCGCCGCGCGCGGGGCCAGCACCGTAGTGCCTTCAGACATGTAGTGCTTTCCTTACGGCGGGAAATTCGAGACGGAACGTCGTGCCGTGCCCAACCGCGCTCTCTACCTGGATGCGGCC
>DASXGY010000124.1:0-2449 GCA_036488835.1 Acidobacteriaceae bacterium | reverse complement strand
ATCCGCTGCCTCTACCAGCCCTTCCCGGCAGAGCCCCATGACTGGGACCACGGAACAGACGCCGACGCTGATGGTCAGCCGCCCCACTGGCGAGCCATGGTTCTCGATCCCGATCTGGTGGACGCGCGCGCGCATCGCCTCCGCCGTCAGCATCGCGCCCTCGGCGTCGACATTGGGCAGCACGGCCACGAACTCCTCGCCGCCGTAACGGGCCAGCAGCTCTCCGCCGCGGCGCAGATCGCGGCGGAGCATCTGCGCTACCGCGGTCAGGCATTCATCGCCGCGCAGATGGCCGTAGCGATCATTCAGCGACTTGAAATGGTCGATGTCGAGCATGACAATCGAGATCGGCCACCCGGAGCGTAAAGCTCGATTCCACTCCACCTCCAGCACCTGCTCAAAACGGCGCCGGTTGGCGATCTGGGTCAACGGATCGATCAGGCTCTGCTCATGCAGTTGGCTGTTTAGCAGGCGTAGATTGCGCTCCGAATCGTTCAGGCTCTCCTGTACCTGGCGCAGACGGGTCTGCAGAATGGTCGCCCGGAAGGTGTAAATCAGCAGCGCACCCACCACAGCCGCAAATCCCACCATCGGGCGGTGCTGCGCCGTATGCGCGCCCAGCAGCAGCACGCACAGCGTGAAGAAAACCGGGCTCGCGTTGTAGACCATCATCGCGCCCCAGGAACGGTGCTTCTCCTGCGGCTCGGGCTTGGGCTGTTCCTCCTTCGAGAAGGCCATCACCAAGACAGCGAGGAACGGGATCATCCAGCCCACCTCGATGGCCTTGCCGTTGGTTGGCCCCACATACGCGTCCAGATAATTCAGCGGTGTGGACACCAGGATCATGAGCCATGCAAAGGTGAAGGCCGCGCGGTGGAAGTAGCGGTCCTCACCGTCCGGCATGGCCAGCAGCCGCACCGTCGCCGTCAAGGCGAGCGCGAGATTCTCACCCAGATACAGGGTCGTCAACTGCGATGCCGGCAGCGCCCGGTGGCTGAAGTGATTGTTCATGAACAGCGTCACGTAGATCAGAATGACCGCGAGCGTCGCCTGGGCACTGTCCGCAATCAGGATCGCGGTCGAATCCTGGTCCTCGCCGACCGAGCAGACGGCAAGTAGCACAAAGATGCCGTAGACCAGAAACCAGAAGTCCGAGGGCAACGCTGCCGTCTGTACGTTGTGATACACCAGCGTCCCGTAGGTGTAGCACGCCTGACCGGTGGCCCAGAGCACAAGCCCGACGCCGAGCAGCCTCCACTTGTCAGCGAGTACGGAAGGCTGCCTGCGGCTGCGCCAGAGGCACGCCAGCCCCCCCAGCAGTGGAGCGACCGCAATCAGCGCGTTCGTCAGAAATATCGATGGTTCCGCCACGGCCGCGAGCACGTGCAGAGACATCATGGCAACTGCCACGACGACGGCCGGTTTGGAAACGCGAATCATGGGGGAGCGTGTGCCTACTCTATCGACGCATCGAGACTACCGATCTATAGAGCTGGCGGAAATCATACTCAGGCGGAATTACCGAAGTCTGAAGTTCGCCGATACAACACAATCCAGCTACACATGGCGTACAAGTCCCCGGGAGTACCGTGAAGAGTTGCCTTACTGTACAGCACTCCAAACGCAAGTCACAGCGGTTTATGCACTCGGGATATCGGTTTCCACGAGCATTTCTCTCTTGCGATCTACGAAATGACGAAAAAGACGGAACTTGCCGCGACAGAAGGCAATTCATCTCTCCACGCCTCACTTGTCTGTCGGCCCTCGGACTTAAGTTACCTTCGTAATTGGAGCGCCCTCATCCCTGCGGCGCGGGAGGGGATTCCTGGCCACTTATTCACAAATGGTGCGTTGCGTTTCGGAGTCATCGGAGTCGCCCGAAGTGCTCGCCAGCTCCGCAAGAACGGCGTGGATCTTCGACGACGACACCGACGCCTTTCCACCTTCGGACGGCACGGCCTGGCGCGGCGGATGGATGCGTACCTGACCACGCTGGGGATCATCGACTGGAGGAAGGTGAGGCGATTGGAGTGGTGCGGCATATCACCGGCCGCTGGTGGGCCGGGCTTACAAGCTGGGATGTGCGAGCGCAGTGAAGGCTTCGTAATCACCTTCACATCGCCGTAAAAAGGAGCCTTCACTCCGCGGTATTGCCAGAGTGAAGGCTTCCGTTCAATTCAACCTCAGAAAATGCTGTCCGCGTTTGACAGGCCAGTTGGTGCCAATTCCGCCCCACCACGTCTGAACCAGCTTTCCCCTACAAATCGCTTGGCTTCGTATTGATGGTGATGCGCGTCGCTGTGACCATGCCGGTAAAGGAGGTCACGACATTATTCGTGTCTGGTGCGGCCAGCGTGAATCTCCCCGAAAAGTGATTTCCGTCCCGGCTCAAGGTGACATCCTCAGTGATGTGAGTGGGGCCGGCAGATGGGGGCCCCACGGTTCCAGG
>DASXGY010000099.1:0-2089 GCA_036488835.1 Acidobacteriaceae bacterium | reverse complement strand
CATCGGCGTGCGCGATATCGACGCCACGGAGAAGGAAAACATCAAACGCGCCGGCATCACCGAGGTCTACACCATGCGCGATATTGACGAGCGCGGCATGCGCACCGTGATGGAAGAAGCGCTCCGCGCCGCCGGCCGCGGGACCGCCGGCTATCACGTCTCGCTGGACATGGACTGGATCGACCCCGAGGATGCCCCCGGCGTCGGCACCCCGGTGCGCGGCGGCGCCACCTATCGCGAAGCCCACCTCGCCATGGAGATCCTCGCCGACCACGGCCGCATGCTCAGCTTCGAGATCGTCGAAGTAAACCCCGTCATCGACGAGCACAACCGCACCGCGCACCTGGCCGTTGAGCTAATCTCTTCTGCCTTCGGCAAGAAGATTCTCTAGGCCGCTTAGCCATCATGTACGGTATACTTCCGTACATGCCTATCTCGGCCAGTTCCAGAATCGATGCCCGCCTCCGCCCGGAGCAGAAGTCCCGCATCGAACGCGCGGCCAGCCTCAAGGGAACATCTGTATCCGAGTTCATGATCCAAAACGCCGACGAAGCGGCCATCCGCACCATCCGGGAATACGAAAGTTGGGCATTGACCGTGCGCGATCGCGATGCGTTCGTAAAGGCGCTGCTTCACCCACCTTCTCCCAACACAGCACTGCGCAAGGCCGCGCAGCGCTATCGGCAGCGGGCAAATAAGTAGTGCCAGCGGTATCGCCCGTTCCTGTCTACACCCTCGAGCCGCTCAACGACATCCATGATCGAGCCACCTTCTCCTGCGGCGTTGCCCGGCTCGATGACTATCTGCGCCGTCAGGCACGGCAGGATCTTTCCCGGAATCTCGCTGCCGTCTTCGTCCTGACAGCGGACGGCAGGACAATCGCCGGATACTACGCGCTCTCAGCCCATTCCATCCTCGCCGAGCAACTCCCTGAGGCGCTCGGCAGAAAGCTGCCTCGCTTTCCCCTCCCCGTCACCTTGCTAGGGCGCATGGCGGTCAGCAACGCACTCCGGGGCCAGCGGCTGGGCGAATTGCTCCTGATGAACGCTTTGGAACGCTCCTGGCGGGGATCGAAGCAAGTCGCCTCATGGGCTGTGATCGTGGATGCGAAGCTCGGCGCGCGAGACTTTTACCTCAAATACGGATTCGCTCCGCTCCCCTCGCAACCGCACCGCCTCTACCTCCCGATGGCCTCGATCGCAAAGCTCTTCCTTCGAGATCATCGACCGGGCAAATAAGGCAGGCGGATCGAAGAACTGGAATAATCCATTTCATGACCACGCGGACCCTCCGCACGAATCTCATAATCGCCGTCGCAGCCATCGCCATGAGCCTTGCGGCATCCGCACAACCCGCCCCCACCCTCGGCACCCCCGCCGACAGCGAGGCCATGGCCGCCCGCGTCCGCACCGAATATCTCCACGCCTGGCAGGGCTACCACACCTACGCCTGGGGTCACGACGCGCTCATGCCGCTCTCTAAAAAGCCCCACGACTGGTATGGCGTCTCGCTGCACATGACCCAGATCGATGGCCTGGACACTATGCTGCTCATGGGCCTGGACAAAGAGGCCGCCGAGACGCAGCAGGACATCGACAAGCACCTCTCCTTCGATCGGGACATCTACGTCAAGAACTTCGAGATCACCATCCGCTGCCTCGGCGGCCTGCTCAGCGAATACGAAGCGACGAACGACCCGCAACTCCTGAAGCTCGCCACCGATCTCGGCCGCCGCCTGTTGCCCGCCTTCCACTCGCCCACCGGCATGCCCTATGAGTTCGTCAACCTGCGCACCGGCAAAGTCCGCGGGGCCGTCACCAATCCCGCAGAAGTCGCGCTGCTGCCGGAGTTCGGCACGCTCTCCAAACTCACCGGTGACCCCGTCTACTACAACGCCGCCAAGCGCGCCATGACCGAGCTGTGGAAGCGCCGCTCTTCCTTGGACCTAGTGGGCCTCGGCATCAACGTCGAAACCGGCGACTGGGCCGACTCCACCTCCACCATCAGCGGCGGCATCGATTCCTTCGACGAATATCTGCTCAAGAGCTGGCTGCTCTTCGGCGATCGCGACTGCCTGGAGATGTGGCAG
>DASXGY010000469.1:0-4062 GCA_036488835.1 Acidobacteriaceae bacterium | reverse complement strand
GTGCCGCACACCAATATCAAGCTGCCGTGGCACGGCTTTACCGAGAAGGACTACACCTTCATTTCCACCTATCGCCGTCACTTCAAGCTGCCCGAGTCCGCCATGGGCCGCCGCGTCTTCGTCGACTTCGAGGGCGTCATGACGGCCTCGACCGTCTGGCTCAATGGACACAAGCTCGGCGAGTACAAGGGCGGTTACACACCGTTCTCCTTCGAGCTGACCGCAACGCCGCAGCTCGATCCAAGCGGCGACAACGTGCTGGCAGTGGAAGTGGATTCGACCGAGCGCCCGGACATCCCGCCCTTCGGCTACGAAATTGACTATCTCACCTTCGGCGGCATCTATCGCGAGGTCTCGCTGCGTGTCGTGCCGGAGACCTTTCTGGAGAACATCTTCGCGGCGCCGAAGAATGTGATGACGCAGCCCGCCGTCGATGTGAAGTGCTACCTGGAGCATCCGGCAACTGCGAGTCATGAGCATTACTCGTTGACGGCCGAAGTGCTGGACGGCGATCGCGTGCTGGGAAAAGCGACGAAGGAGATTCCAGCGGCCAGCCTGGCGCATGGCGACCTTGCGCATACCGTGGAGATCGCGCAGCTCGACAAGGTGGAGCTATGGGATCTGGGTCATCCGCGGCTCTATCAGGTGCGTGTGAGGTTGATGCGCGAGCATCAGGTGGTAGATGAGCAGACGCGGCGCATCGGCTTCCGTGAGGCGACGTTTACTGATCACGGCTTTTCGCTCAACGGCAAAATCGTGAAGCTGCGCGGCCTCGACCGCCACCAGACATTTCCCTACGTCGGCCAGGCGATGCCGGGCCGCGTCCAGCGCCGCGATGCCGACATTCTGCGCACCAACTACCACTGCAACATCGTGCGCACTTCGCACTATCCGCAGTCGCGGCACTTTTTGGACCGCTGCGACGAGATCGGATTGCTGGTGCTGGAGGAGATTCCCGGCTGGCAGCACATCGGCGGCCTGGCGTGGCAGGACATTGCGGTGGACAATGTGGGCCGCATGATTCGCCGCGACTGGAACCATCCCTCGATCGTGCTGTGGGGTGTGCGCATCAACGAGTCGCGCGACAACCACGACTTCTACACGCGCACCAATGCGCTGGCGCATCAGCTCGATACCACGCGGCAGACCGGCGGCATCCGCTACTTCCAGGAATCGGAGTTTCTGGAGGATGTGTTCACGATGAACGATTTCGGCTGGCCGCTGAAGAAGCCGAATCATCCGCGCTATCTGAATACGGAGTTCGTGGGACACACGTATCCGTGCAAAACGTTTGACAGCATGGAGCGGCTGCGCGAACACACCATCCGGCACGCGCGCGTCCATGACACGCTGGCATCCGATCCGCAGTACGCAGGCGGCATTGGCTGGTGTGCGTTTGACTACAACACGCACGCGAACTTCGGGTCGGGCGATCGCATCTGCTACCACGGTGTGGCCGACATCTTCCGCGAGCCGAAGCCTGCGGCGTTCTTCTACAAGTCGCAATGCGAACCCGCCGAAGAGATTGTGCTGGAGCCCGCGTTTCACTGGGCGCGGAATGATGAGTCGGTGGGCTTCACCAAGGGCCTGATCTGCTCGAATTGCGATCACGTGAAGATCTACACCGTGACGGACTCGGGTGAGCATCTGCTGGCCGAAGCCGACCCGGATCGCACGCAGTTCCCTCATCTAAAATACGCGCCGTTCGATGTGGACTTTGGCGAGAAGATCCGCGAGAACTGGGGCGATCTGCGTATCGATGGATACATCGGCGGCAAGCAGGTGATCTCGAAGCGCTACTCCGGCGATGGCGTGGACCATGAGTTCGTGATGCAAGCGGACGACACGGAACTGGTAGCCGATGGTGCCGACACGACACGCGTGGTGCTGCGGATGAACGACCATTACGGCGCGATCCGGCCGTTTGCGAGCGACGGGATTCCGCTGGAGCTGGAGGGGCCGGCAACCTTGATCGGCGATAACCCGGCTACGCTCATCGGCGGCGCGGTGGCGGTGTGGGTGCGGGCTGGTGAGCAGCCGGGTTCTCTCACGCTGCGGGCGAAGCATCCGCGGCATGGAACCAAGGAAGTGCGCTTCACGCTGAAGCAGGCGGAGGCAGAACAGGTCTAAACGACACGTTCAGGCAAGGCGTTCAGACGCTGGCTTCGGCATCCGCCGCCGTTGGGTAGCTCTTCAGAAGGACATCTACCTTCGTCATCTGCAGCAAGGCGTGGATGCGCTCGTTCGTGCCCGCGAGCAGCAGCTTGCGGCCATTCTTCTGGGCAGAGACGTAGTAGTTCATCAGCAGTCCCAGGCCTGCGGAGTCCATATAGGGCGAGTCCGTTAGATCCAGGATGAGGACCCGGGGCTTGTGCTGCTCGAGGTCGTGCTGGAAATCGAAGCTGTTCTGCAGGGTGAGCGGGCCGTGCAACTCAAGGATGGTGACCCCCTCGCCGCTTCCTGGTGCAGCGGTGACGGTCAGCGGTAATTCGCGCATGGCGTTGAGTGTATGGATCGATTGGTTACGAGGGGATGAATTTCATTGCCCTCGTGGGCACCGCTAGCTTTGCAGGCGGGTGAGGTCGGTGGGGGTGTCGATGTCCAGCTCACCGCCGGCTAGGGGGATCCCGTGGACCGAGTTGGCGTGGCGGGCCAGGATGGGTCCCGCGCCGCGATCGCCACTGAGCTCGCGCAGCTCGGGGAAGTGGGCGGCGGCGAAGAGGGCGGGAACGCCCAGGGCGCCGGCATAGCTGGAGGCGACGATACTTCGCCGTGTCTTGCGCCACGCGAGGACAAGCGCCCGGAGGTGCGCCCCGGCTACGGCCGGCTGATCGCAGAGGGTGACAACAACGGCGTCGCAGTCTCCCGCCGCATCGAGGCCAGTGACCAATGAGCTGGCCATGCCGGATGCGGCGGCACGGTTCTCGGCCAGACGCAATGGCAGACCGCGTAGCAGCGGCCAATGCTCCGCCGCGCGGGATCCCAACACCACGATGGGCATGTCAAAGCCGGCGTCGAGCAGTACGCAGGCCGCCCGGGTGATCATGGGCACTTGCCCGATGAGCGTGGACTGCTTGTCTGTGCCAAAACGCTGGCTGTCGCCGGCAGCCAGCAGGATCCCGACGACGCGGCTCATGTCGACTTGTAGGCTCGCGCGCTTCATACCGCCAACATAGCAGGGCTGCCCACCACCCACGGCGAAGTGAGTAAACTGGAGATATGCAGGAGCATGCCCGCATGATGGCCGCGTTCTCCGACGTACAGGCTGCCGGCGGCGTGTGTGTGCTGGTGACGGTAGTCGGCACGCGTGGCTCGTCCTACCGCTCGCCCGGCGCGCGGATGCTGATTCTGCCAGATGGCTCGCGCATTGGAGCGGTGAGCGGCGGCTGCCTGGAGGGCGAGTTATGCCGGCGCGCGCACTGGTGGACCTCCCAGTCGCCTGCGGTGCTGAAGACCTTCGACACATCCACACAGGAGGACAACGAGGGCTTCGGCCTCGGTTGCGGTGGCGGGATTGATCTGCTGCTGGAGCGTGTCGAAGAGCAGGATACGGCGACGCATCCGCTACTGGCGCAAGAGCGCGTCACTGCGAGTCGCGTGGCCGCGCCGCTGGCGGTGGTGCTGGAGGCGACCGCGGCCTCCGGGCTTCGCGTGGGTGAGCGGTTTGCGCGAGACAATGCGCAGCAGTATCCAGAGATGGCTGCGCTGCTGGCGCGTGCGGTGGAGATTGGCTATTCATTCACCGCGGAGCTGCGTGAAGGCGCTCTTGTCGGCTGTCGCGTGTTTTTCGAATCGCTGACGCCGCCGGCGCAGATGGTGGTTTGCGGCGCGGGAACGGATGCGCAGCCAGTGGTGGCGCAGGCTGCAGCGCTGGGCTGGAGCGTGGTGGTGGTGGACCAGCGTGCCGACTTTGCGCGGGCAGCGCGCTTTCCAGAGGCGGCGCGCGTGATCGCTGCCAAGGACGCCGCTGCGTTGGACGCTCTGCGGCTCGATACGCGCACGGCGGCAATTGTGATGAGCCACAGCTTTGCGCAGGACACGTTCTTCCTTGAGTTGCTGCTG
>DASXGY010000442.1:0-5239 GCA_036488835.1 Acidobacteriaceae bacterium | reverse complement strand
GTTTCAGGGAAGTTTCACAACGGATACGGGAAATGAGAGTTCCCCTCCCACCTTCGGGGGAGAATCCAAACTGGAAAGAGGGATTCAAGCGAGGGGGGAGTCGAGGCATGATCGTCGTGTCAGGAGCGGCACCCCAAAGAGCAGCGCCTGAAAAGCCGAACGGCGAAGACCGAAGGCTCTCATCTCGACTAGCCTCCCAGAGGCCACCGGCGGGTGGCCTTCATTTTTTGTTCGCTACCTGGTTTAGGGCAGCCGCAGCGGGCGGCAGGGTGGCGATCCAGTCTTCGGCCGTATGTACCTTTCCGGCAATCAAATCGAGCACCAGGCGGTGCACAACCATGGCGCTTTCGGGGCGGTCGATCTGCTCTCCACGGGTTTGTTGCGGGAATCGCACCATCAGGACCGGACGCTGATCGAAGAAGCCTCCGTTGGTAGCGCGCTCCTCGGCCCTGGTCCATCCTCCAGCTACCCTCCACAACGATGTGCGCCACGAATGGTCAGAGGAGACAATCAACAGTGTGTCAGCGGCCGCCCGGCTGGCGGCCAGCGAGTCGAGAAACTGCGCCATTGCCTGATCGGCGTCCAGTAGCAACTGTCGAGCACGTTATTCAGAATGCGGCAATAGGGGTTGTACCAGCCGGCGACACCTGTTTCTCAGCCCTGACGCTTCGCCGCAGCAAAGACAGACGCGTTCTGGTCGAAGTGCTGCCACGGCGCATCGGGGCTGCGCGTCTCACTTTGGCGTGAACTTGGAAGTTGCCGCCTGATTATCGTGCATTTACCGCAGATTCAACCGCCAGTACACTTATAGATTCCGGGGGATAGCCACTCATGCTGGTAGTGATGAAGCCGCACGCGACGGTCGAAGAGGTGCAGGCGGTTTGCGATCGGATCGAAAGACTGGGGTACCGGCCGCATCCGATGCCGGGGGCCCAGCGGACGGCCATCGGCATTACGGGAAACCAGGGTGCGGTGGAGCAGGATGCGCTGGCCGAAATGTCCGGTGTGGCGGAGGTCATCAAAGTCTCCAAGCCCTACAAGCTGGTAAGCCGCGACGTGAAGGAAGAGGATACGGTGATCCGCTTCCCAGGCACGAATGCGACGGTCGGCGGCCGGAACATCGCCGTGATTGCCGGACCATGTTCGATCGAGAGCCGCGAGCAGGCATTTGCAGTAGCCGAGCAGGTGTCGAAGGCGGGTGCGCAATTTCTGCGCGGGGGCGCGTACAAGCCGCGCACCTCTCCCTATGCCTTTCAGGGCATGGGGGAGGCGGGGCTGCGCATCATGGCCGAGGTGCGGGAGCGCTTCGGATTGCGCATCGTGACTGAGGCGCTGGACAACGAATCCCTGGAGCTGGTGGAGAAGTATGCCGACATGATCCAGATCGGCGCGCGCAACATGCAGAACTATTCCCTGCTGAAGCGTGCTGGGCGATCGAAGCTGCCGGTCCTGTTGAAGCGCGGACTTTCGGCAACGCTGGAAGAGCTGCTGATGGCGGCGGAATATGTGATGAGCGAGGGCAACTACCAGGTGGCGCTGTGCGAGCGCGGCATCCGCACCTTCACCGACCACACGCGCAACACGCTGGACCTGAGCATTGTGCCGGCAGTGCAGCGGGTGAGCCATCTGCCGATCGTCGTCGATCCGAGCCATGGCACGGGCAAGCGTGACAAGGTGCTGCCGCTGGCGCGTGCGGCGGTTGCGGTGGGCTGCGATGGTCTGATCGTCGAGGTGCATCCCGCGCCGGACCAGGCGCTCTCCGACGGCGCGCAATCGCTCTATCCGGAGCAGTTTGTGCAGCTGATGGAGGAGTGCTCACGGATCGCAGAGGTGGTGCACCGGCGCATACCTCGGGGTATCGAAATGGGGGGCATCGAGGTGGCGGCGCACGAAGGGGCCGCCTTCCCTGCTGCGCGTTAAAGAGGCGGAACCCAGAGCGCGGGGCGTGTGCCTCGCGTTTGCTGTTTGCGCGCTGCTATCGCTGAGCGGCTGCCGCAAGCACGACTTCCCTGTCTACGCGAAGAACTATCGCGAGTTCGCGTACGTGACGAACAGCGGCAGCAATACGGTGACCGCCCTGGATGTGGTGAACCTGCGGCAGGACCGCGTGATCGCCGTGGGACGGCGGCCGGTCGGCATTGCGGCGAATCCATTGCGCAACGAGGTATACGCAGTGAATGCGGACAGCGGGTCGGTGAGCGTGATCGACACCACGCGCAACCAAGTGGTGGCGACGATTGCGGTCGACCGGACGCCTTACTCGATTGACATTGCAAGCAATGGCCGCACCGCGTATGTCGCGAATTCAGGTGCGAACGATGTGTCGATCATCGATCTGGACCTGCGGCGGGTAACCGCCACCATCGGAGTGGGCGAAGGACCGGGCATGGCGCGCATCGCTCCGGATGGCCGCACGCTGGTGGTGAGCAATGAGAAGAGCGGCAGTGTAAGTGTGGTAGATGCGAAACTCAACCGGGTCCGCGCCTTCTTCTCCGGCTGCCCGAGCGCAACGGCGGTGACCATGCTGCCCGATTCTACGAAGGCGTTCGTGGCCTGTTCCGGAGGACATCAGGTGATGGTGGTCGGTCTTGCGCGCGCGGCGAGCGAGGGGATGAGCGCAAAGCCGGACCGGCTGCTGGCGCTGCTGGATGTGGGCGCGACACCAACCAGCATTGTGCTGAAGCCGGATGGAGGCGAGGCGTTTGCCACTAACTTTGGCGGCAACTCCATCTCCGAAATTGCGACCGGCAACAACGAGGTGGGTGGCACGTATCAGGTGGGGATGCAGCCTTCGCAGGGCATCGTGACCGGGGACAACTCGCTGCTGTGGGTGACTGACTTCGGCAGCGGCACGGTGAGCCTGTATGGCATTGATGATGGCAAACTGCTGGGAAACGTTCCGGTCGGCGAAGGGCCGGATGCCGTGGCGCTGTCCACCGCAGGACATCTGCTGATGGTTGTCGATTCAGGCTCGAGCGACCTGGCCCTGGTGCGCACCAAGACGCGCGCGCTATTTACGCTGCTTCCGCTCGGAAAGAAGCCCAGCGGCATTGCGGTGAAGTCGTTTCTGGTTCACTGAGCGGACTGCTCTTGGCTGAGCGGCGCTCTGCGCCGATATAGAACGGAAGATACAGCAGGTCGCTCACTCCACCGATCGGTTACGTTCAGGATGACAAACTTGCTGACTCGCTCAGAGACTCCATGACGGATTGCGCGTGATCACACCAGAGGATCGCGCCGAGGCGATAGAGATATGCGCGTTCCAGCAGAAAATTGCGGCCGGTGTTTGCCAGCATGCGGGCGAGTTCGTTGTAAGTGTAGGCGCGACGAACGGACGCGGGGCCGTCGTGGCGGGAGATGCGGCTGGGATCGATGACACGATTCAACTGCGCGAGCCGGTAATGAAGCGCGCTACGCTCCAGGTCGTTGATGACGACGGCAACGCGTGCGACGCGCTGCGCCTCCGCGAGATATCGCGTTATCTGCGGCGGTTCCAGATGGTGCAGGAAGAGGCAGCAGGAGACGATATCGACGCTCGCATCAGGAAACGGAAGAGCGAGGGCATCGCCCGCCAGCATGCGCGGCGTGGGTAACGCGGAGGGCCAGGCACACGGGTCCGGCAGGTGAGCGGCGCTGCGGTCAAGCAGCGTGACATCCGGCGCGACCTGCGCCGCGACGTCAAGCTGCAGCAGTGCTGCCTGCAGCACGTCGGCACGTCCGCTGGCGACCTCCAGAATGTGTGGGCGCTGTTCCCGAGGCACGCGGGTGAACGCCTGCTTCAGCAGGCGTGCGTGCAGTCGCATACCGCCAAAGCGGCGGTTGGCGAGGCGGATCGCATGGAGCGCAGCATCGACCTCCGCCGGCGTGCCGCGATCGTCGTCCAGCCACTCGTCTTCAACGATTCGTTCCATGATCACCGTGGGCAGAACAAGGTAGTGACAATTGAATTACGTAACGGAGAGCGGCTTTCCCGCGTCTCACATGCATTGGGCGGAAGCGTCGCCGCAGAAGTGTCATTGTCAGAGTAATGGACGAACGAACGAGTGGAATGGATGTCGCGGTGCTGGGAGGAGGGCCTGCGGGCCTGGCTGCGGCGATAGCTTTGCGGCAAGGCGGATGCTGCGTCGCGCTCTATGACGGACAGCATCCGCCGATCGATAAGGCATGTGGTGAAGGGTTGATGCCGGAGGCGGTGCGGCTGCTGCAAACACTCGGGCTGACGCTCGACGAGCGCGACGGCGCGCCTCTGGCGGGCGTCTCGTTCCACGATGCACAAGCAAGTGCGAAGGCCGTGTTCAGCGAGAGAGGACTTGGCGTGCGCCGCACACATCTGCAGAGCCGCATGGCGGCGCGCGCGGCGGAGATAGGGGTCCATTTGCATTGGGATACTGTCGTGCGCGCGATGCACGGCGGTGGGTTTGCATCTCAAGGTTCGGCGATCCAAGCGGACTTTTTTGTGATTGCCGACGGACTGTGCTCGACGCTCGCGGTGGCCAGCGGCTTTCGTGCGCGCGACGGTTACAGCGCACGCTATGCGAGCCGTCAGCAATTTCAGCGTGCTCCATGGAGCGATTGCGTGGAGGTGCACTGGCGCTCTTCGGAACAGCTCTACGTAACACCGCTGGGCGATGACGAAGTCGGCGTGGCATTGCTGACCGGCAGACGCGGCCGCAAGTTGAGTGATGCCCTGCCCGATTTTCCTGCGGTGGCAAGTCGGCTGGCCGGCGCGGCGCGTACTTCCAGCATGCGAGGTGCAGTGACCCGGACCCGTGGTCTGCGCGAGGTGATCCGCGGCAATGTCGCGATACTGGGCGATGCCTCAGGGTCAGTGGATGCAGTGACGGGCGAGGGGCTGCTGAGCGCGCTGCGACAGGCCCATGCGCTGGCCGATGCCGTGGCCGAGGGCGAGCCGCAACGTTATGCAGCGGCCCATCGGCAGATATCGCAACGTCCGCAGCGCATGGCGCGGCTTTTGCTGCTGCTCGATCGCTATCCGTGGCTGGAGCGGCAATTTGTCGCTCGCATGGCGAAGCGGCCGGAGAGTTTTGCTGCGCTGCTGCGCGTGCACCTTGCAGAGCAGACCTGGACGGAATTTGCATGGAATGAGTTGGCGAGGTGCTGGAGGACCGCACCGCTGCCGGCTGAAATACGCGAGACAAGATGTAACAGTGCTTGCGGCACAAAGCGAAATACAGGGCCATGGCTGCCCCATGCTGCAGGCTCCCATCAAGAAAGAGGA
>DASXGY010000439.1:0-5500 GCA_036488835.1 Acidobacteriaceae bacterium | reverse complement strand
TGAACCGGCTGGGCGACCTGAAACAGCAGATCGATCAACAGCTTCGCGACAGCATGCTGGACTTGAACTCGTCACAGGCGCTGGTGCGCGTCTCGCAGCAGAACGTGGACCTGGCGACGCGCGCGCTTTCCGACGCGAACGATCGCTTTGCCGCCGGCGTGGATGACAATCTCCCCGTCGTGCAGGCGCAGGCCACACTGTCACAGGCGCAGTCGCAGCTCATCTCGGATACGCTGAGCTACAACCAGGCGAAGCTGGGACTGGCGCGCAATCTGGGTATTGTGGACACGCAATATAAGACTTACCTGCACGGCGGTAAGCCCTAGGCGGCAACGGCGTCTCGCCAGCCGCGGCGGGCAATCACGATCGACACCACGTCGATGACAGCCACCATGGCGGCGCACGCGGTCCATCCGCCGAGCTTCCACACCAGGCTGGGTGCGACACCGGCCACCGTTCCGCCGATGTAATAGCACGCGACGTACATCCCTACCGCGGAGGCGCGCGACGCCTCCGGCGCGGCTTCGCGGAGATAGCTCGTGGCGCAGCTCTGCGAGATGAATACGCCGGTGCAGCACAGTGCGAGCCCGGCCACAACGACAGGCAACGAGTGCAGCAAAGTGAGCAGCACGCCGGCAAGCGAGAGCAGGATCGACCCGGTAATGCCTGTGCGCAAGCCCACGCGCGGCAGCAGCGCTCCGGCAAGCGGAGTGGCGACGAGCCCGACCAGATACACGACGAAGAGCAGACTGAGTTTGGCGGTGGAGAGCGAGAAGGGCGGCGCTGCGAGATAGAAGGTGATGTAAGTGAAGACGCCGACCAGCGAAAACAGGACGTTGAAGCCGACGAGATACGTCGTGAGCAGCCGGGGATTTCGCAGGTTTGCAAGCATCGGCATGAAGATCCGGCGGAATGGCGGCCGGATGTCTGCGCGGTGCGAGGACGGGCGATCCGGCAGCAGCCATCCGACCAATGCCGCACCGGCAAGAGACATGAGGCCGAGCAGCAGGAACGAGGCGCGCCATCCGGCGTGGTCTGCCATGACGCCGGTGACCGCGCGGCCAGAGAAGCCGCCGAGTGCGGTGCCGCTGACATAGATGCTCATCACGGGAGCGACCGCAGTGGGCGGCCACGCCTCCGTGATGTAGGCGATGGTCGTGGCGAAGATGCCGGGCGTGATGAGCCCCTGCAGCAGGCGCCAGAAGATCAGCCAGCCGAGCGAAGTGGAAGTGGCTGCGGCGCAGGTGGGTACGGCGAGCAGCAGAATCGAGATGAGGATTACGCGCTTGCGGTTGATGCGCTCGGTGAAGGTGCCGAGCAGCGGCGCAGCGATGGCGACGCCAAGCGTGGATGCGCTGACCGTCCAGCCGACTGCTGATTTCGAGGCTTGGAAGAGCGTCTCGAACAAAGGCAGAAGCGGTTGGGTCGCATAAAGAGTGAGGAAGGCGACCAGGCCGCAGACAAATACGCCGAGGACACCGGCCAGCGGATGCAGAGGATGCAGGGGCCGAGGAGACGCCACGGGAAGCGCGGCAGAGGCCGACGATGCACCTTCGCCGAGTGGCAGCCGGGGCGCGGCTGACTCGTGCATTCGATTTGAAGGGATGCCATCGCAATCAGACATGGCGGACGAGATTCAAGAGTAATCGAGCGCAGACGTGGACGTGCTGCGACAATAGAAACAGCCCGCACGAAATGAGAGCATGACTGACCGAAAGAATGAGGAGCCTGGCAGTCGCGGCGCGGCAGCTTTTGCCTATCGCGATTTCCGGCTCTACCAGATGGCCCGGGCCCTGGTGATCATGGGCGCGGAGGCGCAGTCCGTGGCGGTGGCGTGGCAGGTCTACCTGATCACGCATCGCGCCATCGATCTGGGCTATACCGGACTGGCGCTCTTCCTGCCGGGGCTGATCTTCATGCTGCCGGCCGGCCACACGGCGGACCGATTCGATCGCCGTGTCGTGATCCTGGTCTGCTACTCACTGCAGTTCCTTTGCACGCTGACACTCCTCTTCTTCGCGTTCGAAGGAATCCATCGCATCCTGCCGATTTATGCGGTGCTGTTCTTCATCGGTACGGGACGCGCCTTCAGCGGACCGGCCGGCTCGGCGCTGGTGCCTCACCTGGTCCCGGCGGAACACTTCGTGAACGCGGTGACCTGGGGCGCAACCGTGTTCCAGATCGCGAACATCGCCGGTCCCGCGGTCGGCGGAATACTTTTCACCTTGCCGCTGGTGCACTGGGGAGCACCGCACCTTGCCGGAGCGCCGGTGGTCTTTCTTTTCACGCTGATGACACTGGCGGGCTTTTTGACCTTGATTGGCATGCTTGCGGTGCGGCCGGGCCGCATGGAGCATCGCTCCACGACCTTCGACCTGCTGCTCGAAGGACTGCGTTACGTGTGGCGCGCGAAGCTGCTGCTGGGATCGGTGACCCTGGATCTGTTTGTCGTGCTGCTGGGCGGCGCGGTGGCGCTGATGCCGATCTTCGCGGAGAACATATTGCACACCGGGGCGCGCGGCCTGGGCGTGCTGCGCGCCGCTCCGGCGCTGGGCGCGCTCGCCGTGTCGATCCTGCTCTCGTTCCGGCCGATCCGTGGACGTGCGGGCCGCATGATGTTCATCTGCGTCGCCATCTTTGGCGCGGCGACGATCATTTTCGGATTGTCGCGCAGCCTATGGCTGTCACTGGCGGCGCTGGTGATTCTGGGCGCGGCGGATATGGTGAGCGTGGTGATTCGCTCTTCCCTGTTGCAACTGGCGACCCCGCCTTCGATGCGCGGCCGTGTCAGCGCAGTCAACTCTCTGTTCGTGGGTGCATCGAACGAACTGGGCGAGTACGAGAGCGGCGTGACCGCGCAGTGGATGGGGCCGGTGCGCGCGGTGGTGGTAGGCGGCATCGGTTCGCTGATCGTGACCGGCCTGTGGACGGCGCTCTTCCCTGCGCTGCGTAATGCGGATACGTTGAGCGCAGAGTCTCTGATGCAGCCAGAAGAGCAACTGGAACAGCCGTCGATCTAGATCGGAGAAAGTGCTGGATGAAGAATTGGCAGATCATTGGCGCGATCACACTGCTGGTGCTGGCGATTGCCGCCTGGCGCATCATCTCCTACGAACGTGAACGCAATGCGCCGGGTGTGGTGGCCAACAAACCGGCAGCGCGACCAGTGAGTGATGATCAGCTCGTGTTCGTGAGGCAGATGCTGATCGACAGCATGAAGTCGGCACGCGTGCTGAATGGCAAGTCGGTGTGGATGAAGACGGGCTATACCGTCATCTACTACCCGTATCGCACCGGCCGCATCGACTTTCCGCATGAAGCGGGCTGGCTGCCGCCTACACAGGAGCTGCAGGTGAAGGACTTTGTGGAGGTCACCACGCCGCCCGACTGGGCGAGCAGCATTCCGCGCGGACCGAGGAATGCATTTGTCGTGTTCACGGAGCGGGAGCGCAAGGGTGAGTTTGCTGCTCCGGTGGCCTCGTTGGATGGCGAGAGGTCGAGCTGGGCATGCGACGACATCTTTTTCTACGACGATCCGAAGACGCTCTATCACTGGGCGCCGGATGTGTGGCAGGCCGTGACGCAGCATACAGCGAAACAGGGCATGAGCGAGTTTCAGACGACGATGGCGCTCGGCAACATACAGCAATCGGATTCAAAGAACTTCGGCAACCGCACAGTGAAGTACACCACGGTGGACCAGGGGCAGACGCATCACTTCAACGTGACATTCTCCGGCGACAAGGCGACATCGGTAACGTCGGACTAGACGCTCGCCTTCTCTTCCAATTGCTGGACCAAATCTTCCCACTCGGCTGAAAGCGTTGTGTGTTCGCTGCGCAGGCCCTCCAGTGCCACGCTTTGGCGCTGTGTCTCTTCCGCGCTCACAAAGTTCCCCAGCGCCTGTTCCGTTTCCGCAATCGCTGTCTCCACGCGCGGGATCTCCGCTTCTACGAGCTTGAGGCGGTCCTGCATCTGCTTTCGCTTGATCGGATTCACGCGACGCGCGCGCCCGTTGTTCTCTACCGCTTCGACTACGGACTGGGAGGCCGCAGCGGCGGCGACCACTGGATCGGGCACGCCTGCCTTGCGCCGCATGTAGTCTTCGTAGTTGCCGGGATAGACGTGCACGGTGCCGCCTTCCACCTCGAAGACGCGCGTGCCCAGCGCGTCGAGGAAGTAGCGGTCGTGGGAGACGAAGATGACGGTGCCGCTGAAGTTGCTGATCGCTTCCAGCAAGACTTCCTTGGCACGCAGATCGAGGTGGTTCGTCGGTTCGTCCAGCAGCAGGAAGTTTGCCGGGCTGACGAGAATGCGAGCCAGCGCGTAGCGATTGCGCTCACCGCCGGAAAGCACGCCGAGGGGCTTGAAAGCGTCGTCGCCGGAGAAGAGGAAGCAGCCCAGCAGCCCGCGCAGATCGGCCTGCGGGACGCGTGGCGCGATGCTGCTGATGTCGTCCAGCATGCGCGCATTGGGGTCGAGCACCTTGTACTGGTCCTGCGCGAAGTATTCCGCGGTGACGTTGTGGCCAAGTTTGAGCAGGCCACTGGACGGGCCTTCGCTGCCGGAGAGCATGCGAATCAGGGTGGATTTGCCAGCGCCGTTCACACCCACCAGCGCAATGCGGTCGCCCCGGTCGATGGTGAAATTCACTCCCTGCAGCACTTGTTTGGGACCGTAGTTCTTCGCGAGGTCGCGCACCTCGACGACGGTGCGGCCGGATGGAGGCGGCTGCGGGAAGGTGAAGTGCATCACCGGCTCTTCCTGCGGCAGCTCGATGCGCTCGATCTTATCCAGCTCCTTGATGCGGCTCTGGACCTGCTTCGCCTTGGTCGCCTGATAGCGAAAGCGATTGATGAAGGTCTCCAAGTGCTCGATGTGCTCGCGCTGGTTCCGCCAGGCGGATTCGAGCTGTGCGCGACGCTCCTGCTTCTGCTCCAAGTACCGCTCGTAATTGCCGTGATAGACGTGGAGGGCCTTGTTCCATATCTCGATGATCTTGGTGACTGTTACATCGAGGAAGTAGCGATCGTGGGAGATGAGGACGTAACCGTTGGGATAGCCGTGCAGGTAGTCTTCAAGCCAGTTGCGCGTCTCGAGGTCGAGATGGTTGGTCGGCTCATCGAGCAATAGCAGACTCGGTTTTGCCAGCAGCAGCTTGGCGAGCGCAATGCGCATCTGCCATCCGCCGGAGAACTCCTGCGTCTGGCGTGACCAGTCTGTCTTGCTGAAGCCCAGGCCATCGAGCACCGCGCCGACCTGGGCATCCAACGCGTAACCGCTATGAGCACGAAAACGCGATTCCAGATTGGAAAATCGCTCGGCTGCGGCGGCATACGCGTTTGATTCGGGGTCGAGTTCGGCGAGGCTGGTGGAGAGCGTCTCCAGCTCCTGCTCGATGGAACGGATCTCGTCGAAGACAGAGAGGCATTCCTCAAAGACGCTGCGGCCAGAGAGTGCAAGACCGTCCTGCGGCAGGTAGCCAATGGTGGCGCCGCGA
>DASXGY010000387.1:0-6419 GCA_036488835.1 Acidobacteriaceae bacterium | reverse complement strand
TGCGGCTCGAAGTTGCGTGCCGGAATCAGGTTTCGAGGAGCGATAGAGAGTCATGGCCAAGATTGCAAAGACCGCAGATCGGCAGAAGGTGATGGATACGTCCAAGAGCACGGACTGTCCCAAGTGCAACAAGCCCACGCGCATTGTGAAGCGTGTGAAGGACCGCGAGCGCGGCGTTCCGGGAGGAGTGTACATCTCCTGCTCGGCTTGCGATTTTTACGAAAAGCTCTAACCCGAGAAGCTCTAACCTACGAGAAGCTATCGGCGCGGAAACTCGAACAGATGTGTGAGCCTGGCCTATGGCCGGGCTCATTTCATTTCGTAGGGTTGCTCTTTGCCATATCGTTGAGGATCGCCTGCGCGGCGGCTTTCGGATCGGGTGCTGCCGTGATGGGCCGTCCGATCACCAGCATGCTGGCGCCGGCGGCCAGCGCAAATTGCGGCGTTGCGATGCGTTTCTGATCGCCCGCGTCGGAGCCGGCGGGCCGGATGCCCGGCGTCACCAGCAAGGCTTTGGGCAGCGCACTGCGCAGCGCCGCGGCTTCGGCCGGAGAGCAGACCATGCCTTCGATGCCGCACTCCGCAGCGAGGCGTGCGAGCCGCAGGACCTGTTCGACAGGCGCGGCAGAGACACCGGTCTCCGCGAGTGCCACCGCATCCATGCTGGTAAGTACGGTAACGGCGACGAGACGTGGCGGGCGCGGCAGGGAACCGGCGGCTTCAGCCGCAGCATTCAGCATCGCCCGGCCCCCGGCGGCGTGCACGGTGAGCAGGTCCGGCTCGAGCCGGGCCAGCGAGCGGATGGCGGAGCTGACGGTGTTGGGAATGTCGTGGAGCTTGAGATCCAAGAAGATGGAGTAGCCGCGCTGCTTGAGCTCGCGGACGACGCTGTCACCGCTCGCGAGAAAGAGCTCGAGGCCGACTTTGAACCATGAAACGGAGCCGGCAAACTGATCGACACAGCGCAGGGCAGCGGCTGCATCGGGGAAGTCGAGAGCGACGATCAGCCGGTCTTTGGCTGCTTGCGCTGGGGCCGTTGGCGCGGGAGAGGTCGGCGGCATGGTAGTTACCATGCTGTCATCTTACGGGTGCGACGGCTGTGAAGAACGGGGCAGGAATGGAGCGAATATCCCTGATAAATGGCGATTGAGGCCAAATGGCGACTGAGGCCAAATGGCGATTGACGCTAAGCAACTGAGGCCGGGTAACGGTACCGAGGCGGATCGGTGCCCGCCTCCCGGGTTTACATCCCCGGTCTGGTCAACATGGCGACTTCAGTGGGCGACGGCCTGGCATCGACCAGATCGATCCGTACCCGAACCGTGCCACGATGGCTGAAGCCGAGGCGCTTGGCCGCGGCATAGGAGAGATCGACGACGCGGGTCTCGATCATCGGGCCGCGGTCGTTCACGCGAACGACCAGGGAGCGGTGGTTGCGCAGGTTGGTGACGCGCACCAGCGAGCCCAAAGGCAGGGTGCGGTGAGCGCAAGTCATCGCATTCATGTCATAGGCCTCGCCAGTCGCAGTCGGCAGGCCCTGCAGGGCGTGGCCATACCAGGAGGCGCGGCCGAACTGGAACCAGTGCTGGCGATGGGCCGTCGGCGCAGCTGCAGCATTGCCGGCCGCTTGCGCCGCATGGACGGAGTTGGCCGTCGGAGCGCTCGTGAAGCAGAACGCCGTCGCCATGAGAGCGGCCGCAACGATAGGAAATCGTAGAGAGCGATTCGTATTGGTGATGGCTGTCTTCATCATCGGCTGTTCACATTTTACGAAGGCAGGCATCTTCAAAGCAAACAAATTAGGCCGTTTATTTGCATTAAAATGGTTGCAATCTCATGTCAATTATGTTACTTCAGTCACGAAATTCGCATAGCCGATGCAACCATATAGACGATTCGCAGGGCCGATTTTGCGGAAATTGCGGGGCAATGTCGATTCCCGATCTGGCACAGTCCAGGGGCCTCCTACCTGGGCGAATAGGGAGGCTGGCTCTCCCTTGCGTGTTGGTCATGGACAGATCGGGTGGGGTAGGACCACGGCGACCATTCCCGCGAACCGCGTCTTGCTGGATCTTAGAAGTGTGATCTTCGTGCGAAAGCCGCGACCACGACTGTCTGGCGCGCGCGGCTGTCCCCCGGGCCGCACGAACCGCTGGACGACCGGCTGCAGCGGCTGCCGTGCTGCACCGGAAGACTCTGCTAGAAATACACATGGACTACGTGCTCGCACTCGATCAGGGAACGACCAGTTCACGCGCCATTCTTTTCGGACGCGATGGTCGCATCGTCAACGTAGCCCAGCACGAGTTCAAACAGATCTTCCCGGATGATGGCTGGGTGGAGCACGACCCCTACGACATCCTCACTTCGCAGCTCACATCTGCCGTCGAAGTACTGGGCCGCGCTCAGGTGCGCCCTCGCGATCTGACCGCGATGGGAATTACAAATCAGCGTGAAACGACGCTGGTATGGGATCGAAAGAGCGGGAAGCCGGTCAACAACGCGATCGTCTGGCAGGACCGCAGAGGCGCTCCGTTGTGCACGAAGCTCAATCAGGACGGGGCCGAAAATTCTATCCGCCAGAAGACAGGGTTGCTGATCGATCCATATTTCTCTGCGACCAAGATCGCATGGATTCTCGACAATGTGCAGGGGGCGCGGGCCGACGCCGAGGCCGGCAAGCTGGCCTTCGGAACTGTGGATAGCTGGTTGGTGTGGAATCTGACCAGCGGCAAGCGCCACATCACCGACCGCACCAACGCAAGCCGCACCATGCTTTACAACATTGTGCAGGACGACTGGGATACGGACCTGCTGAAGCTCCTGAATATTCCGGAGAGCATGATGCCGGAGGTGGTGTGGTCGAGCGAGTCGGTGGGACGGGTCACCACTTCGCTGGGGCTGGGCGATGTCCAGATTGCGGGCATCGCGGGGGACCAGCAGGCGGCTCTCTTCGGACAATTGTGCACCGCGCCGGGCGACGCGAAGAACACGTATGGCACGGGATGCTTCCTGCTGCAGAACATCGGCAGCAAGTTCACTCTCTCTGCCGAGCGCCTCATCACGACGCTGGTCTGCTCAACGGAAAAGAAGCTGGAGTATGCGCTGGAAGGCAGTATTTTTGTAGGCGGCGCGGTGGTGCAGTGGCTGCGCGACAATATGCGATTCTTCTCGGCGTCTCCGGATGTGGAGAGCGTGGCCGCGTCGGTCGACTCCTCGCGCAATGTGGTTTTCGTGCCCGCCTTCACCGGCCTGGGTGCGCCCTACTGGGATCCGTATGCGAGCGGCATGATCATCGGCATCCAGCGCGGCACAGAGATTGGGCACATAGCGCGGGCGGCCCTCGAGAGCATCGCGTTTCAGGTTGCAGACGTACTGCATGCGATGGATCAGGACACACGCAATCCCTTCCGTGAGCTGCGTGTGGATGGCGGCGCGGCCGCGAACGACATGTTGATGCAGTTTCAGGCTGATCTGCTGCAGTTACCGGTGCGACGGCCCGCTGTGCTGGAGACGACCGCGCTGGGCGCAGCCTATTTGGCTGGACTCGCCGTCGGTTTCTGGAAGAGCACCGACGAGATCGCGAAGCTGCGTGAGCCGGATACGACCTTCAAGCCGAAGGCCGACGCGAAGCAGATGGAAAAGCGGCAAGCCAAGTGGAAGGATGCCGCGCAGCGTTCCCTTAAGTGGACCGAGGAAGCAGAATGAATCGCGAACAGATGGTGCAGCGTGTGCGTGACCGCAAAGAGCCCTGGGATGTGGTCGTCATCGGTGGAGGCGCTACAGGCGCCGGAGTTGCAGTGGACGCGGCATCTCGCGGCTTTGCTGTGCTCCTGCTGGAGCGCGAAGATTTCGCGAAAGGAACTTCGAGCCGCAGCACCAAGCTGGTTCATGGCGGCGTGCGGTATCTGGAGCAGGGCAACGTATCTCTGGTGATGGAAGCGCTGAAGGAGCGCGGCCTGCTTCGCCAGAACGCGCCGCACCTGGTGCACGAGGTGCCGTTCATTGTGCCGAATTATTCCTGGTGGGAGGCGCCGTTCTATGGCATCGGCCTCAAGATCTATGACATGCTGGCCGGCAAGTATGGCTTCGGCAAGTCCCAAGTACTCACGCGCGAAGAGACGATCCAGGCAATCCCAACCCTTCGCGAAGATGGTCTGCGCGGCGGTGTCGTTTACTACGATGGTCAGTTCGATGACGCCCGGCTGCTGATCCACCTGATTGCAACCGCCGTCGATCTTGGTGCGACTGCGATCAACTATGCGCCGGTAGTTTCGCTGACGAAGGATCCGGATGGCTTTATTGACGGAGTGACCGCAGAGGACAGCGAGACGGGAGAGAAATTTCAGATAAGCGCGCGGGTCGTGGTCAACGCAACCGGTATCTTCACCGATGAACTGCGCCGTCTTGCGGATGAGAGCGTTGTTCCGATGGTCGCTCCCAGCCAAGGCATCCACCTGGTGCTGGACCGCTCCTTTCTGCGTGGCGACGCGGCTATTATGGTTCCCCACACCAGCGACGGCCGCGTGATGTTTGCAATTCCCTGGCACGAGCACACGCTGCTCGGCACGACAGACACGCCCATCGACGCGCCGTCCTACGAACCGCTGCCTTTCGATCAGGAAATCCAATTCGTGCTCGAAACCGCGGATCAATATCTCAGCCACAAGCCAACGCGCGAGGATGTACTGAGCGTGTATGTGGGCATCCGGCCGTTGGTGAAAACCTCCGGTTCCGATGCCGGGAAAACTTCCGCGCTCTCCCGCGATCACACCATCCATATCGACGCCTCGGGACTGCTCACAATTGTTGGCGGTAAGTGGACAACCTACCGGCACATGGCGGAAGACGCGATGAACCACGCCATCACGCTCGGCCGGCTCGACGATCAGCCGTGCGCAACGCAGCATCTGCGTATCCACGGTTACCTCGAAGACAGCGATCGATACGGGGCGCTTTCCGTATATGGCTCGGATGCAGCAGCGATTCAGGCGCTCGCCGCCGGCGATCCTGAGCTTGCCCGGCAGCTTCATCCGGTTCTGCCTTACATCGGCGCGCAAGTTGTGTGGGCCGCGCGTGAAGAGATGGCGCGCTCCCTGGAGGATGTTCTCGCGCGCCGCACGCGAGCCTTGTTCCTGAACGCACGCGCAGCAGTCGAGATGGCGCCGGCCGTCGCCGCTCTGCTCGCACGCCTGCTCGGCCGCGATGAGGCATGGGCAGCGCAGGAGGTCGCGCGTTTTCGCGAGCTTGCCGCGCAGTACTCACTACAGAAGATCGCAACTGCTACAGCGGCATAGCCGATCGAATAGCCAATCTAGAGGGAGCGTGGATGCGATCACCGATGCTGGGCGAATTTATGGGCACGATGATGATGATCCTGCTGGGAGATGGCGTGGTCGCCGCGGTTCTGCTTAAGCGTTCCAAGGCAGAGAACTCCGGATGGATGGTCATCACCACGGGATGGGCCTTCGCTGTGCTCTGCGGCATCTTCACCGCCATCCTGTTTGGCAGCAAAGATGGTCATCTGAATCCCACCATCACACTGGCCTCTGCTGTTCAGTCGGGCAGCTTCGCCAAGCTGCTTCCGTACGCGGTTGCTCAATTTGCCGGCGGCTTCTGTGGCGCGGTGCTGGTATGGCTCTTCTATCTGCCGCACTGGCGAGTCACTGAAGATCCGGAGGCCAAGCGGCTTATCTTTTGCACTGCGCCGGCAATCCGCTCCTATGCCTCGAACGTGTTTTGCGAGGCCGTCGCCACCTTCGTGCTTGTCCTGGTCGCCGGCTCCATGAGTTCGAAGCTTGTGCTCGACACGGGAGCCGCCGCAGGTCTCAGTCCGTATCTTGTGAGCTGTCTGGTGTGGGGCATCGGCCTTTCGCTCGGCGCCACCACCGGTTATGCCATCAATCCAGCACGCGACCTCGGTCCGCGTATCGCGCACGCTGTGCTGCCGATTGCCGGCAAGGGGCATTCAGACTGGAGTTATGCCTGGGTGCCGATCATCGGTCCCATCATCGGCGCCTCCGCTGCCGGATTGCTGCTGCGGCTGCTGGGCGCCTGAACGAAAATGTACGGCCGGGGCTGGCGCGGAACGCTCATGGGCTATGTCGCAGACCGACACTGCGGAGGATGCGCCGTACTTTCTTGGGAGAGATGGAGAGTCGCGCGGCAACGCGGGAGACCTTCTTGCCCTCGCGCAGCCATACCTGGGGGATCACCACTTCGGCGAACTCCTCGGTCATCTGCTGGAATGTCTTGCGACCGACTATACCCTGCGACCATGCGCGCAATGTCTCATCGATGCCGATGGAGCGCATGATCTTCGATTTAAGAATTGCTAACTCTTCTCCGAGATGATCGCGATCGTAGGAGCGGAGCAGTGCCGCGGATTCCATCTCGCAGCGGCGCGCTTCTTCCCATTC
>DASXGY010000346.1:0-4973 GCA_036488835.1 Acidobacteriaceae bacterium | reverse complement strand
GCATTCGCTTCTTCGATCACATGCTGGAGCTCTTCACAAGGCATGGGGCATTCGATCTTGAACTTACGTGCAAGGGTGATCTCGATGTCGATCAGCACCACACGGTTGAGGATGTGGGCATCGCGCTGGGCGAGGCTTTCGGCATGGCGCTTGGAGACAAGAAAGGCATTCTGCGCGCGGGCTATTTCGTCATGCCGATGGACGAGACGCTGGCAGTTGCAACCATTGATTTGAGCGGGCGCGTGGCCTGCGTGGTGAAGACCAAGGTGAAGACACGGCTGGTGGGCGATCTGCAGAGCGAGCTGGTGGAAGATTTCTTCGAAGGCTTCGCGCGCGGGGCTCGCGCCAATGTGCACCTGAAGACGCTCTACGGGCGCTCGAATCATCACAAGGTAGAAGCGCTCTTCAAAGCCTTTGCGCGGGCACTGCGCGTCGCCTGTTCGCGCGATAAGCAACTGGGCGAGATGCTGCCCAGCACCAAAGGATTGCTGTGATCGCGGTCATCGACTACAAAGCCGGCAATCTAACCTCGGTGATGAAAGCGCTGACGGCCCTGGGCGCTGTGGCGCAGGTCACCGAAGATCCCGCAGTTGTGGGCGCTGCAGAGCGCGTGGTGCTGCCGGGCGTGGGCCACTTTGCGGCGACGGCGCGTTTGCACGAAACCGGCATCGAGGACGCGGTGCGCGAGGTAATCGCTCGCGGCGTGCCGTTCCTCGGCATCTGTGTGGGGCTGCAGTGGCTGTTCGAAGGCAGCACGGAGGCGGAGGCAACGCCGGGACTGGGTGCGATGCGTGGCTGCTGCGCGCGCTTCCCGGAGACGCACAAGGTGCCGCACGTAGGCTGGAACACGCTCCAGGCCGCGCCGCAGTCGCGTTTGCTGGCCGGGCTGCCACCGCAGTCTTTCGTCTATTACACGCACAGCTACCGCGCGCCGCTGGTGGACGAGACGGTGGGTGTGACGGAGTATGCGGGGCGGTTCAGCGGTGCGGTGGAGCGCGGCAATGTCTTTGGTGTGCAATTTCATCCGGAGAAATCGAGTGACGCCGGGCTGCAGGTGCTGCGCAATTTTCTGGCGGTGCCGCGATGCTGACGAAGCGCATCATCGCTTGTCTCGATGTGACCGCGGGCCGCGTGGTGAAGGGGGTTCGCTTTGTCGATCTGCTGGATGCGGGCGATCCGGCGGAGCTGGCGCATCGCCACGCCATGGCAGGCGCGGACGAGATTGTGCTGCTGGACATCACGGCGACACACGAGGGGCGGAAGACGCTGCTGGATACGGTGGCGCGCACGGCGCGCGAGATCTTCGTTCCGTTTACGGTGGGCGGCGGGGTGCGCACGGCGGAAGATGCCGCGGCGCTCTTCGATGCCGGAGCGGACAAGATCAGCGTGAACTCGGCGGCGATTGCGGATCCATCGCTGATTGGCGCGGTTGGCCGCAGCTTTGGCTCGCAGGCGGTGGTGGTGGCCATCGATGCGCGTCGCGGCGGCAATGGTGTGGAAGCCGCGGAAGTGTATGTGAATGGCGGCCGCAAGCCGACGGGCCGCAAGTTATTGGACTGGGCGCGTGAGGCGGAGGAGCGCGGTGCGGGCGAGATTCTGCTCACGTCCATGGATGCCGACGGAACCCGCGACGGCTTCGACTGCGAGCTGACGGCTGCTGTTGGCAGTGCGCTGCGCATTCCGGTGATCGCATCGGGTGGCGCGGGGAATGCGCAGCACTTCGCGGATGTTTTCAACGCCGGGTGCGCGGATGCGGCGCTGGCCGCAAGCATCTTTCACTTCGGCATTACCGATGTGCGCGAGCTGAAGCAGGAGCTGGCGAATCAGGGCGTGCCGGTGAGGTTGCCATGCTGATTCCTTCCATCGACCTGATGGGCGGCCGCATCGTGCAATTGGTGCAGGGCAAAGATCTGAAGCTGGCCTTCGACGACTTCGAATATTGGATCGAGCGTTTTTTGAGCTACCCCATGGTGCAGCTCATCGACCTGGACGCGGCCATGCGGCAGGGCAGCAATCGCGCGCTGATTGAGCAGATCGCGCAGCGGCTGCCCTGCCAGGTAGGCGGCGGCATTGGCTCGATCCAGCGTGCCGAGGAGACGCTCGCCGCCGGGGCGCGCCGCGTGATCGTCGGCTCGGCGCTGTTCGATGCTGCAGGTGCTGTAAACGAAGGCGACACACAGAAAATTGTGCGCCGGGAATTCGCAAAGGAGCTGGCGGCTGCTGTCGGCGCGGAGCATCTGGTCTTCAGCGTGGATACACGCGAGGGACGCATTGCGATCAAGGGATGGAAGCAGCAGGTGGAGCTGACGCCGGAGACGGCGATGGCCGCGCTGGAGCCCTACTGCGCCGCGTTTCTGTACACACACATCGATCGCGAAGGAACCATGCAGGGCTTCCCGCTGGATGTAGCCCGAAAACTGCGCGATGCAACGAAGCGGCAACTGATCGTTGCCGGGGGTATTCGTGAGCAGGAAGAGATCGACGCTCTCTCTGCGATGGACGTCGACGCGGTGGCAGGAATGGCAGTTTATCTGGGACGCCTGGCGGTGTAGCGCGCTAGCGCCGCGGCGTCCCGGCGCTTCGTGACAACGCCGATGATCACGAAGAGCAGGGCGACTGCGCCCTCGAGCGCGGCGTTGCCGGCGCGGTGACGCAGTAGGCCGACAAGAGCGATCGCTCCCCAGAAGAACGCCAGCACGTACCAGAGGATGTAACGTCGCATGCGGCTTCAGTATAGAAGCGAGAGTGCGAGCCTTTCTTTCCGGTCGCCTGATTATTTGATAGGTCGGTGCAACTTGGTTGTGTCCACGGCCGTCCCTGTGTAGTCGGATTCTGTTACTGTGCAGGTGACCAATGATTCCGCGATTGTTGCCGGTATTGTGTGTCGTCCTGTGGGTGCTGGATGCGTCTCTGCCCGCAATGGCCCAGGCAAGCAGTGGGTCCACTCCTTCTCAATCAGGGTATGTATTACAGGCGAATTCCCGCGTTGTCCTGACAGATGTCACAGTGACGGATAAGCAGGGAAATCCCGTTCATGGGCTGGAGGCATCGGATTTTCGCATCTTCGACAACAAGAAACCGCAGGATATCGCGTCCTTTGAAGAGCACTACAAGGACGATACCGCGCCTGCTCCGCAGCTTGTTTCGGCGCCGGGGGTATACAGCAATGACTATCTGGTGCATCCGCCGCGCGTACTCAATATCCTGTTTCTCGATCTGACCAATATCTCGATCGAAGATCAGATGTACCTGAACTATCAGTTAGGGAAGTTCATCGACTCGCTCAGGCCGGAGGATCCGATCGCCATTTACGCGCGCACCGGAGGCGCGAGCATCCTGCTGCAGGGTTTTACGTCTGACCGTGCATTGCTGCGCGCCGCCGTGCGGAAGGTGATACCGCGATTCCCCGCGCCTGGCCGTGAATATATGGACGACTTTCAGACGCTGGAGCAGATAGAGGCTTATTTAGGCGAGATACCGGGACGCAAGAATGTCCTGTGGTTCTCTGGAGGGTCGACGTTTTATCTGCTGCCACATGGCGATCCGTTGAGGATGCAGCGTGCGTGGCAGGTCATCTACGATGAGTTAGAGGCGCATCGCATCGCGATCTACCCCATCGATGCCCGCGGACTGACGGTTACCGGTAGCTCGCTCATGCTGGCGCAGCACGCGGTCATGAGCAATGTCGCCAGGGCCACCGGTGGGCGCGCGGTTTATGACTACAACGGGCTGGCCCTGGCCGCAGGGCAGATCGTCCATGACGACGGCGAGTACTACACACTGACTTACAGCCCGAAGAACTTCCGCTATAACAACAAGTGGCACAAGGTCGATATCACCCTACCCGGGACGTACGACACGCTGAGTTATCGCCGCGGATATTTTGCCGATGGGACGAACGAGGTAGAGCAACGGCCCAGCAGCCGGCCTCGCACCCGGCTACTGGCCGGTGGGGAAACCACGAAAGATGCGCTCACACGAAACACGCCGATCATCTTTCAGGCCAGTGTGCAAGAGGGGGCAGCCCCTTTGCCGGTGAACTCGACGGGCAGCAGCGAGAGACCGACACAAGCGAAGAAGACCGCTCCATTCACCGTCCATTACACGCTGCCGTTGGATGCATTTGCGATCGGGAGTGAGCACGGAAAATGGACGGTGAGGTGCGGCACTTTGGTCATAGCATTCAACAGCAACGGGACCATCATTGCCCATCATGCGGAAGAGGTCACCTTCACGTTGAAGGATGAAGCGGCCCGGCAGCCCGCTGGAAAAGTGCTGCCGGTGGATGTGGAGATCGATCTTTCCCGGGGCGACGCCTACCTCTATTTGGGGGCCTGGGACGTGACGAGCAAACGGCTCGGCACGCTGGAGATTCCGTACCATGCGGACGTGGCGAAGGCTGCACAGGACTCCCACGGGTCGAAGTAGCGGGCCGCGGTCCCTCTGATCCTGGCGCCCTGGTTATCCTGCTGTCCCTGGTTATCATGCCTCTGGTTTCGTTTCTGGAGCGATATCGCCCTAGACCACAGCAGCGGCGCTATCCCGCCCAGCGCTGCGGCGCTATGCTGACTGCGCAGCGAGGCGGTATTCTTAGTGGTTTGCATCAGACATCTTCAAGAGCAGCAGGGCAGGGTGAACGGATGGCGACTACGTCGGCCAGGGCAGGGGCATTTCGGATAGCGAAACGGCTGGACGAGGTCGGCTTTTCCGACATCGTGGTGATCCGCAACAAGGTGATGGAGCTGCGCTCCGCCGGCCAGACAGTACATGCGTTCCACGGGGGCGAGCCATTCTTCGAGACCCCCGAGGTCATCAAGCAGGCGCTGTTTACCGCGGCGGAGGAGAACAAGACGCGCTATGCGCCATCTTCCGGCATTGCGCCGCTGCGCGCCGCGCTGGTAGACAAGCTGCGCGAACGCAATCACCTGCAGACGACGCCGGATCATGTGATCGTCACGGTTGGCGGCGCGCAC
>DASXGY010000242.1:0-3565 GCA_036488835.1 Acidobacteriaceae bacterium | reverse complement strand
AGAGAGCTGGCGCTGCGGCGAAGGTCGCAGCGCCAGTAAGACCAAGGCCGAGAACAAAGGACAGACGGGCCGCTGCCGATGGGGACAGCCGGAAGGCTCGTGTGGAGGAATGCATAGGGTTCTACTCCCCTTTTCACTACTTATTGGACGCTCCGGCGTTCTTATCGGACCAGGAAGCCGTCCTACGATTGCACAAACACCGCGGCGGCCGGATAGTTGCGCGCGGCGGGGTGTTTCTGCCCCAGAGCTTAGGCCGGGGCAGAGAGCTGAACAATGACGCAAGTGGGTGAGAGAAAAGGGCCCGGAGAACGGCTACTTGGCGGCTCGATATTTGCGGATGAGGTTGGTGGTTGAGCTGTCGTGAGCCATTTTGGGCTCGGTTTCACTGTTGAGCTCGCCGATGATCTTCTGCGCCAGCACCTTGCCCAGCTCGACCCCCCATTGATCGAAGGAATCGATGTTCCAGATGGTGCCCTGGGTGAAGACGGAGTGCTCGTAGAGGGCGACCAGCTTGCCGAGCATCTCCGGCGTAAGGCGCTCGGCGAGGATCACGTTCGAGGGACGATTGCCTTCGAAGACGCGATGCGGGACGAGTGCGTCCGGCGTGCCCTCGGCCTTGACCTGCTCCGCGGTTTTGCCGAAGGCGAGTGCCTCAGCCTGCGCGAAGACGTTGGCCATGAGCATGGCGTGCTGCTGGCCGAGCGGGTTGAGCGTTTTGAAGAAGCCGATGAAGTCGCAGGGGATGAGGCGGGTGCCCTGATGGATGAGCTGATAGAAGGAGTGCTGGCCGTTGGTGCCCGGCTCGCCCCAGTAGACGGGGCCGGTTTCCGTTTCCACGCGCTTGCCGTCGAGGGTGACGTGCTTGCCGTTGCTCTCCATGGTGAGCTGCTGCAGGTAGGCGGGAAAGCGCTTGAGGTACTGCTCGTAGGGGAGAACGGCTTGTGTCTGGGCGTCGAAGAAGTCGGTGTACCAGACGGTGAACAGGCCCATGAGGACAGGAAGATTCTTTTCGAACGGTGCGGAGCGGAAGTGCTCATCCATCTGATGGAAGCCGTTGAGCATGGCGCGGAAGTTCTCCGGGCCGATGGCGAGCATGGTGGAGAGGCCGATGGCGGAGTCCATGGAATAGCGTCCGCCGACCCAGTCCCAGAAGCCGAACATGTTGGCGGTGTCGATGCCGAACTTCTTGACCTCTTTTTCATTGGTGGAGATGGCGACGAAGTGTTTGGCGATAGCGGACTCGTCTCCGCCGAGGCCCTTCAGCGCCCACTCGCGCGCGGCGTGCGCGTTGGTCATGGTCTCGAGCGTAGTGAAGGTTTTGGAGGCGACTAGGAAAAGGGTCTCGTCCGCGTTGAGGTCGCGCACTGCTTCGACGAAGTCGGTTCCATCGACGTTGGAGACGAAGCGGAAGGTGAGATCGCGCTGGCTGTAATACTTCAGGGCTTCGTAGGCCATGACGGGACCGAGGTCCGAGCCGCCGATGCCGATGTTGATGACGTTGCGGATGCGTTTGCCGGTGTGTCCCTTCCACGCACCGCTGCGCACCTTGTCGGAGAAGGCAGCCATCTTGTCGAGCACGGCGTGCACGCCGGGAACGACATCTTCACCATCGACGAGGATCGATTCGCCCTTGGGCGCGCGGAGTGCGATGTGCAGCACGGCGCGGTTCTCCGTGATGTTGATCTTGTCGCCGCGAAACATCGCTGCGATGTGCTGCTTGAGGCCGCGCTGCCCGGCGAGTTCGACGAGCAGCTTAAGGGTTTCGTCGGTGACGCGGTTCTTTGAGTAATCGAGGAAGATGCCGACGGCTTCCGCGTTGTAGCGTGTGCCGCGCTGCGGGTCGTTGTCGAAGAGCTCGCGCAGGGTGGTCTTCGATATCTCTTTGGAATGCTGCTTCAGCGCTCTCCACGAGGGGAGTTCGAGAAGAGAGGGTTCAAGGAGGGAGGTGGCGGGCGTGGTCATGATGGAAGGGCTCCTTGCGTTGGGATCAGTTGAGGTGAAGTTCGCTCGACGCTTGAATGATAGTGCAGGTTGTGCTGCGAACGTTTGTACCGCATGCGCAAGAGTTGCGGCCTATCGTAACGCGCTGACGACGAGCAGAGCGAAGGCGACGATGAGGCCGCAGGTGCGGATCCAGTGGTAGAGATCCCAGCGACGCTCCTGAGCCTTCCAGTTAGAGGGGAGATTGGTGGGCGTCCAGAGCTTGATGCGGTTGTTGATGGGGACGGGGCCGACGAGCGAGAAGAGGACCGCGACGACCTGGATGGCGAAGGCGATAGCGGCCAGATGACCGGCGGCCACCCCCAGATGTTCGAAAGGCAGCAGCAGAAGCAGGTTCAGGAGGGTGGAGGTCACCATCCAGAAGGGCATAACACGGCCGAAGAGAGTGGCGAAGGAAGCGCGAACCGGGATGTGCGCTTCCAGGGGCTGGCGATGGAAGGTGGGGTGAGCGAAGGCGGCGACGTTGAGCTCGCTGCCACACATCAAACCGAGGACCACGATCGCCAATACCTGAAGCGCCACAGGCCTTTGATGTGCTTGGAAGGCCTCAGTCGCACAAGTTGGTGACGAGGGCCAGAATGCACCAAAAGTGTCATGTCCTTCACGCAAAAATCATCGCGCATTTGCACAATTTTCGATGAAGAACGCCAGCATGGCAGTGTGAACCCTGCACAGGTCAACTCCTTGCGATCAGGTTTGCTCCCGCCTGCTGTTGCCGGTGCGGGTTTCGATACGAGGATGGGCGCGCGGCTGGTTCAGCCGGAGTGGATTGGCTGCGACCTGCGCAGCTACCGGTTGCGGCTGGCGGAGAGCGCTGCGGAGCGTGCCGCGGCGTGCCGGTTGCGCTTTCGCGTCTTTAACCTGGAGCTCGGCGAGGGGCTGCCAGAGTCGTATGCGAACGGATTGGATCAGGATGCGTACGACGCCGTGTGCGAGCACCTGTTGGTGGAGGAGAAGGCCACGGGGCGCATCATAGGTACGTATCGGATGCAAAGCGGTATGACGGCCTGGTCTCATCTGGGTTATTACAGCGCGCAGGAGTTCGATTTCGCGGCATACGCGGAGTTGCGGCCGCAACTATTGGAGCTGGGCCGTGCCTGTATCGAACGGGAGCATCGGACCGGCGAGGTGCTGACCCTGCTGTGGCGCGGCATTGCGCAGTACGCACATCACCATGGGCTGCGTTATCTGATCGGCTGCTCGTCGGTTCCTTCACAGGACGCGGCGACCGGCTGGGCGATGTATCACCGGCTCGCTCCGTTCCTGGCGGCGCCGCATTTTCGAACGCAGCCGGTTGCGGAATGCCGATTGCCGGCACCGGCGAGCGATACCGCAGTTCCGGAAACCAACGTGCCGAAGCTGTTGAAGACGTATCTTGCTGTGGGAGCGCGCATCTGCAGTGAGCCTGCCTGGGATCGCGCTTTCGGGACCATCGATTTTTTGACGCTGCAGGACATGTACGAGCTGACACCTGCGGCGCGTAGCCGCTTTTTGTGCAGGCCATGAATACATCTCAGACGATAAGACCACTTCTTCGGAGCAATTCGTTCCGCTCGGGCCTGCG
>DASXGY010000148.1:0-4733 GCA_036488835.1 Acidobacteriaceae bacterium | reverse complement strand
GTGCTGAAGACGGTTACGATACCGGGCTTTTCGCGCGGCGAAAAGGTGGAAGTACAGTCCGACGATCAGACGCTGCATACCACCCTGGAAGTGAGCGACGGAAGCCTGGTGTTGCAGGACAACAGCACGATCCTGGGCAGCTTCGATCCGCTGAAGAGTTTTGGACCATCGGCCTTCGGCAAGCTGCAACTGCGGGCCATCGATGCGAATGGTGCACCTGGCGACTGGATTCCACTGGGCACGCTGGTGCGCGTGCCGGTGATTGCGTCTGTGAAGTGCGCCCGTGCGACCCACGCGGCGGCAGCCGCAGCGGCAGAGGCCGCAACCCGTGCTGCCAATGCAAGCGACGCGCCACAAACGACGGCAGCCAGCGGACCGCCTCCGCCGGTCAACGATACGGCGACCCCGGCGGCGAACGATCCCAACGCCCAGTGCACACTGAACGGAAGCTCGCTGTTCCTGATTGACTCCATTTCGTCCGATCCGCAGTTCACACATAGCGTGTCGGTACCGGATGGATACACCAATCCCACGCTCGCGGTGCCGCGACCCAACAGCGGCGAGCTGTATCTGCACCTGCGCGACGATCCAACGATTGCGAACACAATCACGGTGCCGCCGAACGCTGCCACGTTGAGCAGGATCAACCCCGGCGGCGTGACTGCGACGGCGACACCGCAGGCACATACGGACGATGGCAACCGCTAAAAAGGCCGACCGGTTCGGCGGATAATCAGTCCGATGGAGAAGGCACTGCAACGAGACACTCTGCGAATGCTTGCAACGGCGCTGGTGTTTTGTTTCTTCTTCGAAACGGCCAAGCACGTACCCGCCCTGGCGCGCATCAATCCCTTTGCAGAAGACCCATACGATGCGATCGGATCCTTCGCAGTGCAATTCGCCCTTTTCGTGGGACTACTCTCCATGATCCGTGCCTTCGGCGGGGGCTCGCTCGGACAGGACGAAAGAGCGAAGCGATTGATCGCGCGCGGAAATCTGCTATGTATCGCCGCAGTGATGCTGACCTTGCTTGGCGATTGCATAGCGATGGTAAGGCACACGGTAATGTGGCGGCATTCCGATTCAGGCCGTGACCTATGGCTGCTTACCGGCGCTTTCTGGGTCTGGACCTTCGTAGTGCTGTGGTTGTGGTATCGCATGGTTAAGCGACTGCAGTTGTCAGCCAAGTCCGCGCGGTGGTTGCGCCGGGCATCGCAGCTGGGCACGCTGGCGATGGTAGCGCTAGTGCTTGCGGTTTATCCAGAGCATCTACGAGAAACAATCCCGGGCGCATTGCTGACAGTCGTGGTGGGCATGGTGTTGCTCTTTGTGCCGCTGCGCGCTTTCGCCGGGGTGATTCCGACCGACCCACGTGAAGCAGATGCCGATGCCATGGACGATATCGTCCGGTTTGGCAGAACGCTTGCACCGCGGCACTCATCCTTCAAAGCGGGCGAGGCGCCATCTGGAATTCGCCAGACTGCACAGTTTGCGACAAGGATTACGGGCTGGCTGCGCTGTAACCGGTGGGCATTCACACTCGTCATCGGTATAGCGATAGGAGTGCTCCTGGGAGAGCAAGAGCTTGCCGACAGCCAGGCACCGTACCGTCTGCATCAGCTATTTATCGTCGGCGCGGTCTTTGTGGGACTGGAAAGCGCAGCCGTGCTCATGGGCGCGGCTCTGCTGTCGCGGCCGCTCCGACTGCTGGGTGCAGCATCATCAGGGGCTGAAACAGTCGCCCTTCATGTGCCCTGAAGAGGCACACGCACGTAGCCAGCTTTTCCGTTGAGCCAAGTTATGGCATCTTGGGAGACCGATGGCCCTCCCACGGTTTGCCCGCGCTGTACTCCTCCCTGCTCTGCTGCTGATCACCCTTACCGCTCCCGCCGAGGTGCGGTTGCCCAAGCTGTGGAGCGACCACGCTGTGATCCAGCGCGATCGTCCGATCCACGTGTGGGGATGGGCCGACGCGGGCCGGCGCGTGACGGCCACGTTACAACAGACAAATGGCGGCGCGGAGGAGACGGGGAGCGCGGTAGCGGATTCGCTGGGACACTGGAGCGTGTACCTGTTGCCACGGCCAGCGGGCGGCGGCGCGTACACGCTGACCATCGGCGATGGACAGATGGGTGGGAGCGCGATCTTGGTCCGCGATCTGCTGATGGGCGATGTGTGGCTGGCGAGCGGGCAATCGAATATGGAACTGCCCCTGCTCGGTTTTCCCGGCTCGGCGTTGCTGAAGAATGGGCCGGAGGAGATCAAAGCGGCGAACCATCCGGAGATCCGGCTGCTGCATGAGGCGAAGCGCTTCTCGTATTTCCCGCTGCAGGATCAGGATGCGACGTGGCAGATCTGCACGCCGGAGACGGCGGCTAGCTTCAGCGCGGTGGCGTACTTCTTCGCGCGCGAGATCCAGCATGACCAGAAGGTCCCGATCGGTCTGGTAGAGGCGGATTGGGGCGGCACACCGGCGGAGTCGTGGACTAGTTTGGACACGCTGGGCAGCGATGCCGCGCTGATGCCGGTGTTCGCGGAACGGGCAGCAGATATGGATAAGCAAGCGGATGCGGAAGTGGTCAAGGCGAGATACGCACAGGAGGACACGGAGGCGAAGGCGCAAGGGCGCAAGCCGGAGGAGCATCCGTGGCAGCCGCCGGTAGAGCCGTGGGCAGCGAGTTCGCTCTACAACGGAATGATTGCGCCAGTGACCCCGCTGGCGATTCGCGGCGTGATCTGGTACCAGGGCGAGGCGAACACCGGAGGGGGGCGCGCGCCGCTCTATCACCGGCTCTTCTCGTCGATGATCGGCGACTGGCGACGGCAGTTCGCGCAGGGCGACTTCCCTTTCCTGTTTGTGCAGATCTCCAGCTATGCCGCCTCGCCGGAAGAAGATTGGGGCATGCTGCGCGACGCACAGCGGCGGACACTCTCCGTTGCGAATACCGCGATGGCGGTGACGCTGGATGTGGGCGACACGAACAACGTGCATCCTGCGGACAAGCAGACGGTGGGACATCGGCTGGCGCTGGCTGCACGCGCGCTGAGTTACAGCGAGGATGCGCGGCATAGCGGGCCCCTCTACATGCAGGCGACGACCGAAGGCGCGGGGATGCGCGTGTACTTCACCGGAGCAGACGGCAAGCTTGCGGCGCGGGGTGGAACGCTCGACGGATTTGAGCTGGCGGGTGCAGACCATCACTTTGTGCCGGCGACGGCGAAGATCGACGCGGATGGCACGACAGTCATCGTCGAGAGCCCGCAGGTGACGGCGCCAAAGTATGTCCGGTATGCGTGGCCGAATGCACCGGCTGCGACCCTGATGGACAGTGCGGGACTGCCGGCTTCGACGTTCACGTCCGAGGGTGTGCCTTCGCACTGAACTTTCTTTGGGTAAAGACTGTTTGGGTGAAGACACGGATCGGGTTCGTTGGAGCGCTCTAAGAGATATCGTTATCAGGTCTTGCAGCCATCGACATCGACTCAGCCAGTGAGTTAGAAGTGCAACGTATTCGGCGCAATGGCTCCCTTTTCGCGCGTGATGTACGTCCGGGCAGCGCCTATTACTTCATTGAGATTTAATGTCAGGCCAGATAATTTGAGACTTGATGAGATTGACCTTCCAGCGTCACCACGCACGATGCGGAAAGTGCGTGGGATGCATCGTCATCTTCCTGCTCTCGCTGCCCTGCTTCGCGCAGACGGCACCCCAAGCGACCGCCACCGGCCAGCCCGCTGCGCCGCGGGTCGTCTCGCTGGAGGAGGCGATCCGCCGGGCGCAGGCCAACGAACCGAACTTCGCAACGGCGAGCGCAGAGGCGAAGGCGACAGCGCTCGATCGGTCGATTTCACGCGCGGCGCTGCTGCCCAACGCGGTATATCACAACCAGTTTCTCTACACGCAGGGCAACGGCCAGGGCGTGACCATATCTCCGGATGGGACCCAGACGCCGGCGCCTCCGATTTTCATCGCAAACAACGCCGTGCACGAGTATACGAGCCAGGCAGTGGTGACAGAGACGATGGGACTGAAGCCGATCGCTGACGTGCGGCTGGCCGATGCGACAGCTGCCCGGGCTACTGCCGAGTACGAAATCGCGCGGCGCGGCCTGGTGGCGACAGTGGTGGGGCTCTACTACAGCCTCACGGCGAGCGAGCACAAAGTGGCGGTGGCCGAGCGGGCGAATAATGAAGCCGCGGGCTTTACCGATCTGACGGGTAAGCGCGAGACCGCGCGCGAGGTGGCCCACGCCGACGTGGTGAAGGCGCAGTTGCTGCAGCAGCAGCGCGAGCGCGATCTGGCCGACGCGAAGCTCGCCGCGGACAAGTCGCGGCTGGAACTGGGCGTGCTGCTGTTTCCCGATCCGCGAACGAGTTACGCCACGGAAAGCACGCCGTTGCCGGTGATGCCGTCGCGCGCCGATGTAGAGGCGCAGGCTACCGCGCACAATCCAGAACTGAAGAGTGCATTAGCGGCGGTACACATGAGCGACGCGGAGGTGCTGGGTGCGCGGGCTGCGTACCTGCCTGATCTCGCGCTCGACTTCAATTACGGCATCGATGCGGCGCAGTTTGCCACGAAGACGCCGACCGGCGTGAACAACCTGGGCTACTCCGCGAGCGCAACGGTGGACATACCGGTGTGGGACTGGCTGGCGACGCCGCATCGTGTGAAGCAGACGGAGATTCGCCGCAACGCTGCGCGCGTCGCGCTGACTGCGACGCAGCGACAC
>DASXGY010000140.1:0-4465 GCA_036488835.1 Acidobacteriaceae bacterium | reverse complement strand
CGGCCACCGCGTTCTAGCGCGCGGATACGGATCTCGACTAACGTGCCGGCGGCCGATGCGCCGGACATGACGGCGTAGCGTGCCGTGGGCCAAGCGAAGATGAAGCGTGGATCGTAAGCCTTGCCGCACATGGCGTAGTTGCCGGCGCCGAAGGAGCCGCCGACGATGACGGTGATCTTGGGCACGGTGGAGTTCGCGACAGCAGCAACCATCTTGGCGCCGGAGCGGATGATGCCGGTCCATTCGGCGTCGCGGCCGACCATGAAGCCGTTGACGTCGTGGATGAAGATCAGCGGGATGAGGTTCTGGTTGCAGTCGAGGATGAAGCGCGCGGCCTTGTCGGCGCTCTCGGCGTAGATGACGCCGCCGAACTCGACGCGCTTTTCGCCGGTATGGCTGGTGTGCGGCTGGTGCTGCTTCTGATTGGCGACGATGCCGATGGCATATCCGCCGATGCGCGCGTAGCCGCAGAGGAGGGTGCGGCCGTAGTCGGGCTTGTACTCGTCGAACTCGGAGCGATCGACGATGCGCGCGATCAGCTCGTGCATGTCGTAGGTGTTGGTGGAGGCGCGGGCCGGATCGGGATCGATCAGCGCGTAGAGGTCTTCGGCGGAATACTTCGGTGCGTCTTTTTCCGCGTCGTAGTGGGCACGATCGAAGGGTGCGCGTGCGGGATGGCCGAGCTTACCGACCAGCGAGCGCAGACGGGCGAGGCAGAGGTGGTCGTTGGGCTCTTTGAAATCGACGGTGCCGGAGATCTCCGCGTGCATGGTTGCGCCGCCTAGTTCTTCGGCTGAATATTTCTGGCCGATGGCGGCTTCCACCAGCGCCGGTCCGGCGAGAAAGAGGCCGCTGCCCTCGGTCATGAGGACGTGGTCGGTCATGACCGGCAGATAGGCGCCGCCGGCGACGCACATGCCCATGATAGCGGTGATCTGTGGAATGCCCATGGCGGACATGCGCGCGTTGTTGCGAAAGATGCGGCCAAAGTCGTCCTGGTCGGGGAAGACGTCTTCCTGCAAGGGGAGGAAGATGCCGGAGGAGTCGACGAGATAGAGGGTGGGGAGGTGGTTCTCCATCGCGATGTGCTGTGCGCGGAGGACCTTCTTCGCGGTCATGGGGAAGAATGCGCCTGCCTTCACGGTGGCGTCGTTGGCGACGATCATGCAGAGGCGGCCGGAGACTCGGCCCAGACCGCAGACGACGCCGGCAGTGGGCGCGCCGCCCCAATCGTCATACATGCCAAATGCGGCGAAGAGTCCTAACTCGAAAAGTTCGGTGCCGGGATCGAGGAGCAGGGCGAGGCGCTCGCGCGCGGTGAGGCGCTGCTTGGCGTGCTGCGCTTCGATGGCCTTGGCGCCGCCGCCCTCTCGGATGGTGGTCTCCTGCGGGGCGAGAGCGGCGAGCAGCGCGCGCATGCCTTGGGCGTTGGACTGCTGACGTTTGGCTTTCGGGTCCAGCCTGGAGGGGAGGGTGGTGTTGAGCGCGGTGGGTTGCGGCGATAGTGACGGCTTGTCGGGAGTGGGCATAGGAAACTCGCCAGCATAGCAGGTGGACTGGCCGTCCGGGCACAAGCGCCTTCAGCGGTGCTGGCCGCCCGGGCAACTGCGCCTTCGGCGGTGCTGGCCGCACGGGCGACTGCGCCTGCGGCGCGTGGCCGCTGGGTTCGCTTCCTTTGGTCGCTCACGTTTGAGTGTGCAACGACCATGGGAGTGCCTGGAAGTGGAATCCTTGGCACGCGACTCAAGTGCCGCCTGTCAGTCCTAACGCGACTCAGTCCTAGTTATGTCGTTTCTCGGTTAGGGCGTTTGTCCGGTTCGGTAGATACGAACCGAGTCATCGGCAAGCACGGCGAGGCGCTCTCCGGAATCCGACAGCGCGAAGACGCGGCGATCGACAGCGTGGCTGTGAACCTTGGTGGCATACACGCGTTTGCCATCGGATGCGCGATAGACCGCGACTGTCATCGTCGACAGATCGGCAATGCGCATGCCGGTGTTCCAATCCACATCGACCACCGCCTTCTCCACCCCGATGGCAAAGACGTTGCCCGAGGTGGCAGCGTTGGCAAATTCAGGGATGGCTCCATTGGTGGTGGCACCACGCAACAGGGTCTTTCCATCGCCCCGCAGGATGCGGTACCACTTGCTGCTGGAGTCGGGCCGGCAGCCGCTCACGAAAAGCAGATTGGCGGGAAGTGTCTGGAGGACGGGCGCGCAACCAGAAGCCAACTCCGCCAGACGCTTGCCGCTCTGGTCCCAGTATGTCTCCTGGACCTTCCACAGGCTGTGCGGCCCCGGAATCAGGGAGACCATTCCGGAATCGAGAAGGGAGGGTGGGGCAGGATTCTGGGTCAAAGGACGAGAGCCTGTCTGTTCCAACTGACCGTTCAGGGCGATCAAGTCGCAATCTTCCTGAACCGCTTCGGCGGAGCCTACAAAGTCGGCAAGGCGCCGAAAGGTGGCCGCATCATATTTCTCGCGCTTCACGGCCGCGAGAATGACAGTGCGCGACGGCGAGATGGTGACGAAGAGCAGCGAACCCTGTATCTCCCATCGAGCCTCTTCTTCGAGATCGTGGCCATAGACGACGAGGGTGTTGCCGACGTGGACCAATACCCGGCCTCGATCGAGCGGCCACAGATAGGCTCCCTGGTCCGGCACCAGCCAATCCACAACGCGCAATCGGCGTCCGTCTGCCGCAGAGACGAGTACACCGCGTATCTGCCGCGGTGAGCTGCTGCGCACGGCCTGGTCTTCGCTTCGAGGGACCAAGGGGTGGGGATTGAATGTAACGAAGATCTGATCGTCGCCGAGAAACGCGATGGCGGCATCGTCCTCAAGCCCGCCGCGGACGGTTCGGCGGGTGCGCGGACGATATGCCAGATCGACTAAAGAAACTTCCGTCTGCGCTCGTTCTGCCGTAACCGGCGTCGCATCCGGAGCGGTTACGCAGCCTCCGCTTACACAATTCTCGACAAGTACCGGCACCGGAGCGGGAGCAGCCCGGACCGATTGCCGGTTGATGCTTCCGTCCGCGTGGGAAGGGGCGGATGGGGATGCGGCACGAGCCACTTCGAGCTTCGATGCATTGCTTGGGGCCAGCCGTATGAGGATGATGAAGCGAGCGTCGGGATCGAAGAACAGTTCGCCCGTAGAAGTGAGAACGGTCGGGTCCGAGGTCAAGGTGGGCAGCGATAGCTTCACGGTGGGAAAGTCCTGGACCTCTCCCGCCTTGATCGTCTCTTCGCTAGACGACATATTGATACGGCCGCCTTTGCCTAGTGTGCCGGTATTTCTTCCGAGAGCGCCTGGTGGCGCCGGAAGACCACCGGAACTGCTACCGGCACCCGCCGCGTGCGATCCGGCGACCGATGCGAAGACACTCAGAATCTCGTCCCGAGCGAGTATGTCGTCATTGGAGTTCTTTTTCGGACCGTGCATCGCCACCAGGAGTGGAGTGACTTGCTGCGTATCGTCGCTGGGGCAGGGGATTGGCAAGAAGCGCAAGTCAATTTCTTCGCGCTTCACACCAGGGCCGCGTTTCACTACCTTTGCGACCCGGCCTTCCAACGTGAGACCCATGGGAAGGCTGCAGCGTCCCTGTTTCCAGTTAGAGATGGTTTTGACGAAGAAGGGTGCTCCTTCCGCGATGCGTCTGCTGTCGATGCGCCCCATGAGCTTTGTGGTGATGGACGAGGTCTGTGCATGACCGCTGGTCGAGAACGGGAGGAGAGCGACTGCGGCAATTGCTGCCAGCCTCGCTCTCTGTCTGGAATGTCGGCGCATCGAGGGGACCCGTTTATCCTTGCTGGGTGCTTTCCTGGGGGCCTGCCAATCCTAGCGCATTCGCGTTGCGCTGCATCGCGGCGAGACAGAAGGCGATGTGCTGGTCGAGTTCGATTCCCAATTCGGATGCGCCGTTGAGGACATCTTCCCGGTTGACGCCGCGGGCGAAGGCCTTGTCTTTGAGCTTTTTCCGGACACCGGCGACTTCGACATCATGGATGGATTTGCTGGGCTTGATGAGCGCGCAGGCGGTGAGAAAGCCGGCGAGCTCGTCGCAGGCAAAGAGGACCTTGTCCAGATGCGAGACGCGCGGCGTGCCGGTGTATTCGGCGTGGCCGAGGATGGCGTGGCGAATCTCCTGCGGCCAGCCGCGCTCTTCGAGCACGCGGACCGCGACGTACGGATGTTCCTCGGGCGATGGATGGAGTTCGTAGTCGAAGTCGTGCAGCAGGCCGGTGGCGGCGTAGATCTCCACGAGCTGAGTGATTTCCTCGCCGACGAGACGGCGACGGGCGGCTTCCTGCTCGGCGTAGGCGCGGAGGCAGCTTTCCACGGCGAGCGCATGCTTGCGCAGGCTGGGGCTCTGGGTGAACTCGGTGAGCAGGGTCCAGGCGGCATCGCGGTTCGGCAGAGGGGCAGGTATCTGATTGGTCATTCCCAGCTTCTCTCTTGTGTGA
>DASXGY010000048.1:0-3416 GCA_036488835.1 Acidobacteriaceae bacterium | reverse complement strand
ATATCGAGCATCGGCACACCGATCGGCACGCCTGCCACGACCGACTCGCGCGTGTGCTGCACGCCTCCGCGCGCCGCATCCGCCAGAAACACATCTGTCGACGTGCCCCCCATGTCGATCCCGATGATCCTTTCTACGCGCGCCCACCGCGCTACCTGCCATGCGCCGATCGCACCACCTGCCGGGCCGGACAAGAGAGTGCGCACCGGCTCCTGCGCTGCGACTCGTGCGGGGATGATGCCTCCCGACGACTGCATCACATGCACGCGTCCGCTGTGCTCTTGCGCAACGTTCTCTTCCAGGCGCAACAGATATCGCTGCATAAGCGGTGAGAGAGCCGCGTTCACCACCGTTGTCGAAGCTCTCTCGTACTCGCGGAACTCTGGCAAAATGCGATGCGAAGCCGATACAGGAATTTCCAGGCGCTGCAACGCCGCCTCTATCCGTTTCTCTGTTGCCGGGTTTGCGAATGAAAACAACAGCGAGATTGCGGCCGCCTCGGCCCCGCTCGCGCGCACCTGTTCGACCAGCGACTCCAGTTCCGCCTCCGTCGGCGAGCGCAGGATGGCGCCCTCCGCATTCACCCTTTCCGGTACGCCGAAGCGCAATTCGCGCGGCACCATGCATCGCGGCACCGGCGCAAACCAATCGTAGAGCCGGCTGCGGGTTTGCCGGCCGATGGCGATCGTATCCTCGAATCCGGATGTTGTGATGAAAGCGACGCGGGCGGTCTTGCCCTCCAGCATCGCGTTGGTCCCCACAGTGGTGCCGTGCCGGACTTCTGTCCCTTGTCGCACCTCGCCTGCTTCGCCAATCTGTCTCAGCGCTCCCATCACTGCTGCCGACGGATCGGCCGGCGTCGAGAGAACCTTGAGCACTCGAAGCTCTCCGCCTTCGACATAAACACAGTCCGTAAATGTCCCGCCGGTATCAATCGCTGCGCGCAAAAAGTAGGTTCCGTATCGTGAAATCGCGGATCCCGCAGGCGGGGCCGCCGTATGCTGAACTCTATTCCGATTTTACAAATGGCGTAACGGAACAGGAGCGTCCTTGAACCGGATCTTCGGCTGGCTCGTCGAGGCCTCGCCGCAGCAGAAACGCGCCCTCCTGGCCGCGTCTCTCGGCTGGATGCTCGACAGCATGGACGTCATGCTCTACGCCCTCGTCCTTGGCCAGGTGCAGCGCGACATGCATCTCTCTGCGGCCTTGAGCGGCGCCATGATGTCGGCCACACTCCTCTCCGCGGCCATCGGCGGCATCGCTTTCGGCTGGTTCGCGGACCGCTTCGGCCGTGCGCGCGCCCTCACCACCAGCATGCTGGTCTACTCCATTGCCACTGCGCTCTGCGGCCTCACCCACACGCCCTCTGAGCTATTGCTCTGCCGCATCGTTCTTGGCCTCGGCATGGGCGGCGAATGGGCCTCCGGTGCCGCGCTGGTCGCGGAGGTCTGGCCCGCTCCGCACCGCGCCAAGGCGCTCGCGCTCGTGCAAAGCTCCTGGGCGGTTGGCTACGCGCTCGGCGCGGCAGTCGTCGCTCTCGTCATGCCCCATTTCGGCTGGCGCGCCGTATTCTTCGTCGGCATCCTGCCGGCTCTCATCACGATCTGGATACAGCGAAGTGTCCATGAACCGGAGGCATGGAAGAGAGAAATCCGCGTCGACAAACCCCAGACCCGCAGGCTCTTCCGCGGCACGCTCGGGTACAGTGTCCTCATCTGTGCCAGCATGAATGCTGCCGCCCTCTTCGCCTATTGGGGACTCTTCACCTGGATGCCGCGCTTTCTCTCCGCGCCCATCGCCGAAGGCGGTCGCGGTCTCAGCGTCGCGCAGACCTCCACGTGGACCATCGTCATGCAGGCAGGGACCTTTCTCGGCTACATCCTGTTTGGCTACATCGCCGACCGCTACAACCGGAAGTACACCTACATAAGCTTCCTCGTTGTCGCCGCCCTGCTCGTGCCGGTCTTCGCCTTCGTGCGCAGCCCCGGCGCCTTGCTGGCCATTGGACCACTCGTCGGATTTTTTGGCACCGGATACTTCAGCGGGTTCGTTGTGATCGCCAGTGAGCTCTTCCCGACGTCGCTTCGCGCCACCGCCATGGGCCTGGTGTACAACAGTGGCCGCGTGGTCAGCGCCGCGGCGCCTTATTTCATCGGCCACGTCTCCGAACACGCCGGCCTGGGCTACGCGCTCAGCACGACCTCAGCAGCCTTCCTGCTCGCCGCTCTCATTGCCACCGCCCTTCGACCGCCACCGAGTGTGGCGAAGACAGCCGCGTGGCTCACCGACGAGACTCACTGAAACTGCGAATCCAATTACGGCCGAGCACCCCAGCATCTGTTGGTGTCTAGTTCGAATCAAAGATGATGGGCTCACCGAGGTCCCGCGCAGACACGGGTGACCCAGATTCAATTCCCGGTGTAGTAGCCATCTCTTGTCTGCACAATCAGCTTTTTGTCCTTCGGCACAGTAAGTTCGACGCGGTGAAACCCTCCAGCTGCCGTAGCGGCGTCGGGCGTGTAACCAAGGCGGTACTGCGAGCGAAGCTCTTCCGCAATCTGCGAATAAATCGCGGCAAAGGTCTGCTTGCCCGAGACTTCGAACATGCGCCCGCCCGTCTCACCGGTGATTTGCTCCAGGACCTTCTTGCCGTCGGGATGATTCTCGCCGCCCCGTTGACCACCGCCCGGGAAGCCCCCACCGCGACGGCCAAAGCCGCCGCCATGGCCACCGTATCCATGCTGCTCGCCTTTGAAGTGAATGGCGTAGACCACAGTTTCGGCCCGCTGCGCCGCCGCGACGGCACGGGCCAGCGTCTCCATGCTGCCGCGATCTTCGCCGTCCGTCAAAACGACCAGGGCCTTCCGTCCATGCTGTGTCTGCATCAGCGAATCGGATGCCAAAAAGATCGCGTCGTACAACGTTGTTCCGCCGCCGTGATGCCCTCCACGGCGGCCATACCGCCCATATCCGGAGTTGCTTCCGGAGTTGTCGCCATGGGGGCCCTGATTATTCCCGGATTCATTTGGCGAACTTGTTCCTACCTGATCCAGCGCTTGGCGCAGCTTGGGACGGGAACTGCTGAGATCCTGCAGCAACTCCGTCTCACGGGCGAACTGGATCAGGAAGGCCTGATCGGGCGTCCGATTCGCCGGGGCGGTCATCATCTCATCCAGAAACGCTTCGCTGGCAGTCCGTTCCTCGTCGAGCGCACTCCGCACCGAGCCGCTCGTATCGACGAGAAGCCCAAGTGTCAGCGGCAGATCGTTGTCCTTGTCGAAATACCGGATAGTCTCCGGATGGCCATCCACGTTCAGCGCAAACTCTGCCTTCGAAAGGTTCTGGATGAGGGCGCCCTTCTTGTCACGCACAATCACCGGCAGATTGACGAGTTTGGTGTCGACCGTGATGGTTGC
>DASXGY010000009.1:0-2317 GCA_036488835.1 Acidobacteriaceae bacterium | reverse complement strand
TCCCGCCGTGGTCAGCGCATCCAGCGTCTCCACCTGGGTAGCGAAGGCGTTCTCGCCCTCTGCGCCGGCGGTGAGTTGCAGCGCGAAGTAGCCGTAGAAATCCAGCCGCCGCTGCGACACGATATTCGGCTCGATGGTACGGATGGTGCCCGCCGCGGCATTGCGCGGATTCGCCGCGGGCGATTGCCCCAGTGCCTCGCGCTCCTGGTTCATCTTCAGGAAGGCGGCCATCGGCATCACCACTTCACCGCGCACCTCGAAGGGGACGGGCAGCTTGCTCTTCTTCAATTTCTCCGCCGAAATCGAAAGCGGCACCGAGCGGATCGTCCGCACATTGCTGGTCACGTCCTCGCCGATAGTGCCGTCACCGCGGGTGATGGCACGCGCCAGCACGGCGCCTCCGGCCGGATTCGCGACGTAATGCAGTGCCAGCGACAGCCCATCCAGCTTGAGCTCGGTGACATACGCAATCTCCGCGTCGCCGGCCAGCGCGCGCACGCGCCGGTCCCAGTCCGCCAGCTCCTCTGGCATGTTCACGTTATCCAGCGAGAGCATCGGCCGCGAATGCGCGACCTTGGCGAAGCCCTCTTTGGGCTTCCCGCCAACTCGCTGCGTAGGCGAGTCGGGCGTGACCCACTCCGGATGCTTAGCCTCAATCTCCTTCAGCTCGCGCATCAGCGCGTCGAAGTCGGCATCGTCCAGCGTCGGCGCATCGAGAACGTAGTAGAGGTTCTCGTGGTGCCGAATCTTCTCGCGCAGCGCCTCTGTTTTTGCCTGTGTCGCTGCCTGTTTCGCTCGCTCGGCCATCGTCCCGGATTATAGAGATGCAGGCGCCGTGGCTGTATGCTTCCCTCGAACGCGGAACCCTCCTCACAGCCCATGGAACCAGTCACTCACTTTCTTACCGGCGCATGCCTGGGCCGCGCCGGCTTCAATCGCAAGACCGCATATGCCACGCTGGCCATGACGCTGGCTGCCGAGACGCCAGACCTCGACGTGTTCTGGGGCTTCCGCGGGCCGCTGGTTGCCTTCCAGCATCATCGCGGCTTTACTCACACATTCCTGGCTGCGCCGCTGGTGGCCCTCGTGGTCACGCTCTTCTGCTGGGGGTTCCATCGACTCCGGCGAAAGAAACCGCCCATCCCGCCGCGATGGCTCCTGCTCTTCCTCTTTGCGCTGCTCGCCGATCTCAGCCATCTCCTGCTCGACTTCACCAACAACTACGGGTTGCGGCCTTTTGCCCCGTGGAATCCGCATTGGTATTCATGGGACATCGTCTTCATCTTCGAGCCGGTGATGTTCGTCATGCTGCTCAGCGGCCTGCTGATTCCGGCGCTGCTCGGCCTGGTCGATCGCGAGATCTCGAAGCGCCGCCCGCTCTTTCGCGGACGCGGCTGGGCGGTTGCTGCCTTGCTTGGCGTCGCGGCGCTCTACACCCTGCGCAGCACCGAGCACGCGCTCGCCGTGCACCTGCTGCAGCAGACCTCCTTCGACCGGCCGGTCGTGCGCGTCGCCGCCGAACCCTATCCCATCAATCCGTTTCGCTGGCAGGGCATCGTCGAGACGGACAACGCTTATCACTTCGCAAATGTGCTGACGCGGACGAACACCGTCGATATCGATGAGACGGTGGGCGCCATCTACAAGCCGCCGGTGACGCCCGCCGTCGCCGCGGCCAAGCGTTCCTGGCTCGGCCGCGTCTATCTCGACTGGTCGCAGTTCCCGCTGGTCGAAGACATCGGCCCGGGCACCCCGCCCGGCCTGCCGCAGGATGCCAGCCAACACTTCGAGCAGGTGAATTTCCACGACATGCGCTTCGGCTACACCGACTGGTTCGGCGCCCACGAGCGCCGCAGGCCGCTCTCCGGCTCCGTCTTCGTGGCGCCCAATGGCCAGATTGAGGCGACCTACATGGATGGGCGGCCGCAAGACTGATCCGGCAACCAGCCTGGCGACGGTTCTACGGGAAAGATCGCGCCTTTTCGGGAGAAATGCTCTAAAATTAGACTGTTAGTTAGATTTCGAGGTCGCCTATGTCCGCGTTCCTGCTTATCCTGGCCGCCCTTGCCAGCCGCCTCGCCGCTCTCTCCGGCTGGTTCAACTTCACTGCCGTGGGTGGCTCGCTGCTCTACTTCGGCGCGCGCCGTCCCCTGCGCCAGGCAGCCTGGGCCCTGGTGCCGTTCATGGCCATGGACGTCTTCCTCACCACCCGCGTCTATCGCATGGCCTTCCACGCGCAGGACTACCTCATCACCTGGCTCTGGTACGCCGCGGTACTGGTGTTGGGTTCTCTGTTGTTAAAGCAACGGACCAACGT
>DASXGY010000006.1:0-4973 GCA_036488835.1 Acidobacteriaceae bacterium | reverse complement strand
ATGTTTTCCGTATGGTCGTTCAGCAGCTCGCGATTGTGCGCTTCCAGAAACGCGAAGGCGTCTTCCGCAGTCTGCAGATACTGCGCGCGCGTAAAGTCGCCATCCTGGGGCATGGTGCTGGCCAGCGCCAGTGCGGCGATGGACATGCCTGCGCCGGCACGATAGCCGGCCTCATACGCATGCGGACCTGACGCGACCGGTGCGGCGCGCACCGTGGAATCGGAGACCTTGGTCTTGATCTGCGTGCGCCAGTTCGGATTGCCGATCTTGCGATCTTTCGCGAGCTTCGCCGGTCCCGGTCCGTCGATGCTCTCGAAGAATGACCCGTTCGGCCGCTTGAGGCGCACCAGAAAATCCGCACCATACAGGCCTTCATCAAGCAGGCGCCGCTCATATTCGCTGAAGTTGTCATCGTGCCGCGCCTGGAGCGTGTTGTAGCTGGCAAGCAGCGTCCACGCAACCAGCGGCACCTGTTGCGGATTGAAGTAGGAGGTCAGGTTCTGGTGCGACAGGTGAATGCCGTAATCGCCGGTCGCATCGTACCAGCCGCCGTGCACGTCTAACGTGCCCGATCCGTCGGGCAGCGGAAGATGGCGATCCGCGCGATCCAAGTCGCCGCTGGCGCGCTGGCCTTTGAAGTAGAAGAGCACGTTGGACAACGTCGTCCGTTCCAACAGATCGTCGTCAATCTGGAAGCTGCAGGAAGCGACAACGCTATCTCCGGTCGCGATGCGCACGATGTAGTGCCCCGGCGTGTGGAATGCCGAAAAATCTGCCTTCCAGTAAGTACCATCTCCCCAGCGATCCACGTGACCGGCCACCTCAGCCGTACCGCTGAAGACAACCTTGCCTGTCGCATCCTCCACTAATGTGAACTGGGCCGCACGGCCATTCCCGGCTCCTGAGATCAGCGCCACCTTGGGCGCGGTGGTCTCGTAGCCGACCTGATCCACCAGAACGCGCACCTGCGCCGACGCCATTGCCGCGGCCGCTGCACACGCACTCAGAGCAAGAAAAGCCTTCAAGAATCGGATCGCGTAGCCACCCTCCTAATGGGCTGCTTGCGACTATAACGCACAGGTATGTGCAGATTACCGGCGGTTTTCGCCCGATATGTGCAATGCTGGTTCGAATCAGCTGGGGTTCGGAGGGTCGTGGTGCCACAGAGCAGCAAAGAAATCTCAACCGGCCCGGTGCCGTCTGCACACCGGCAACCGAATCGAGCGCGGCATATCGTATGGCCGCTGCTGGCGGCGCTCGCCCTTTCCATGCCGCTGGCGGCCTCCCACGCGAAGAGCGTCTCGCGCAAGGTTCTTCCTGCGCAGATCATCGCCTACATCTTCCCGCGCAACGCTGCACTCCAGCCGAACGAAATCGCGGCAGGCAAGCTCACCCGCATCAACTACGCCTTCGCCAACATTCAGGACGGCCGCATCGTGATCGGCAGCCCGTTGGACGAGGCGAACTTCGCCACACTCGTCGGGCTGAAGCAGCAGAACCCATCCCTGCAGGTGCTGGTCTCCGTGGGCGGTTGGCTCTGGTCGGGAAACTTCTCCGATGCGGCGCTCACCAGGCAAAGCAGAAGCCGCTTTATCGACAGTGTGGCCGCGTTCGTGGAGCGCTACAAGCTCGACGGGCTCGACATCGACTGGGAGTATCCGGGGATGACCGGCGCGGGCAATCGCTTCCGCCCCGAGGACAAACGTAACTACACCTTGCTCCTGAAGGAGCTGCGGGCGCGTTTCAATCGCGAGCAGCGCAAGGTCGGGCGTCCGTTGCTGCTCTCGGTGGCGGCGGGCTCGTCCAGCGACTTCATCGCGCACACCGAGATGAATAGCGTGCAGCACTATCTCGATACCGTGAACCTGATGGCCTACGACTACTACGAACCGGGCAGCGACAAGATCTCCGGAAACCACGCGCCGCTCTACACCGATCCTGCCGATCCCAAGCGGGCTTCCGCGGACCAGTCTGTGCAGGAATTCGAAGCTGCCGGTGTGCCGCCGCGGAAGATCGTGCTGGGCGTACCCTTCTATGGACACATCTGGGGCGATGTCGCGCCCACCGATCACGGACTCTTCCAGCCAGGAACGCCTGTGCCCAACGCATTCGCGAACTACGGCAACATCGTGTCGAACATGCTGAACAACGGATTCACGCGCTACTGGGATGCCGCCGCGTCGGTTCCGTATCTCTATAGCGAGCAGAAGCGCGAGTTCGTTTCCTATGAGGACACCGTGTCGCTCGCGTTGAAGTGCGCCTACGTGCGGCGCAAAGGGCTCGCCGGCGTCATGTTCTGGGAGTACACCGGCGATCCCACCGGGGCGCTCCTGAGCACCATCAACACGGCGTTCTACGGCAGCGGTGCCGGCGCAGGGGGCGGACGATGAATGCGACCGTTTCCGCACCCGCCATCGGCATTGCCGGTCAGGCCACCTCTACCCGTGTAGTCTCCATCGACATCTTCCGCGGCATCACCATGGCGGTGATGATCTTCGTCAACGATCTGGACAGCGTGCACGGCCTCACCAAGTGGACCTATCACATGCCCGCCAACGTGGACGCGATGACCTATGTCGACATGGTCTTTCCTGCGTTCCTGTTCATCGTCGGCATGGCGTTGCCCATCGCGGTGAAGCAGCGGCTGAAGCGCAACGCATCCGTCGCCTCGCTCTGGATGCACGTGGTGCTGCGTGCCATCGCACTACTGGTGCTCGGCCTCATCCTTGCCAACGCGGAGCGTGGCGACCCGGCGCGCATGCACATCAACCCGAATGCGTGGGCGCTCCTCGGGCTCGCCGGCGGCATCCTGCTATGGAACGTCTATACCGGCCTTAGCAGCAGAACCGTTTTGCTCTTGCGAGGGAGTGGCGCGGCACTCATCATCGCCATGTTCGCCATCTTTCGTCGATCGACTCCGCATGGCGAAGCATGGATCAAGTTTTCGTATCCGGAGATACTCGGCCTTATCGGCCTCACCTACTTTGCCGTCTGTCTGCTGTACATTCCCACGCGCCGCTGGCGCTGGGCACCCATCGTCTGGTTCGTACTGCTGGTCGCCTTCAACGCTGCATGTGTCCTCAAATGGCTGCCGTTTGATCGTGTTTCGATGTATATCTGGCCCTTTAGCAACGGAGCGATGCCCAGCCTGGTCATGGCAGGCGTGGTGACGTCGTCCATCTTTTTGGGCGAGCATCGCTGGAAGACTCCGTGGCAGAGAATCCAGCTTGCCTTGCTGATGGCGATTGTCTGTGCAGTGGCGGGCTGGCTGCTTGCGCCGCTGGGCATCTCGAAGATTCGCGCAACACCCACCTGGGCCCTGTGGACCATCGCAGCCAGTTGCGTGCTGTTCTCCGCGCTGTACTGGATATGCGATGTGCGCAAGCAGACCGGCTGGGCGTGGCTGGTGCGACCCGCCGGCTCCAATACTCTGCTGACCTATCTTGTCCCCGACGTCTACTATTTCCTCGCCGGACTGATGGGCTTTGAGTCTTTGCTCGGGCACTGGAACGCGGGATGGCCGGGTATCCTCCGTGCTGTCTGCTTTACCATCGCGATCTTACTCATTGCGAGGGGCCTGACCAGGGCGCGCCTGCGGATGCAGCTGTAAGGCGGCGCTCGTCAGTGAAGCGAAGAGCGGTGAAGTGAAGATAAGTCCAGCTTGGTAACCGGGTGCGAACCATAGTTCGCGACGTAGGCATCGCCGCTCTCCGCATCGACCGCAACGGCATAAGGATTCGCTCCGGCTGGAAGAGTGGCCAGCATCCGGTTGCTTGCGCCATCGATCGCGGTCACATTGTTGCTGTGCGTGTTTGCAACCAGGACAAGGTGCCGTTTGCTATCCACGCCAAGAGCCTGCGGCAGATGTCCGACCGGCACCGTCGCGACGGGCTTCATCGTCGCCCCATCAATGACCGTCACCGAATCCGCCGCATAGTTCGCGACATAGATTTTGTTTGCCGCTTCGTCAATTGCCACAGCATCGGGCATGGATCCGGTAGACACCTTGTCGGTCTTCCCATCGTTCTCGTGATACGCGATGAGCGTGTCCCTGCCGATCTCCGTTACATACACAATGCCGCGCTGCTGGTCGATCGCGAGCCCCCACGGATGCGAAAGACCGAGGTCTTCGTGATGGACCTTTCCCTCGGCGTCCAGCATGGCGAGGGCTGGGTCTTCATAGCTGATGAAGAACGCCCGCCCGCGGTGCGCGTCCGTCTCCACATAATCCTTGGAGCCGATCGGCACCTGCTGCACGCTGTCGGTTGCGCTGTCGATGACGGTGACATTATTGCTGTAGGTGTTGGTCACGTAGACGCGGTGGAGCGTTGCATCGAACCCAATCGCATACGGGTGTTGCTCCCCAGGGAGGGTCTTGACCACGTGATCCGTGGCGCCATCGATCACGCTGATGTTGCCGCTGCCGGCGTTTGCGACATAGATCCGATTCAAGCTGGCATCCACAACGATGCAATTCGGTGCTTGCCCCACGGCGATGAACGAACGAGCTCCCTTGCTATCGACGACGATAACGCGGCTGCCGTCCTGGTCCACCGCGTAGAGCCGGTGAGTTGTGGGATTGAAGGCGAGTGCGCGTGGATGAATCGTGCGGCCATGCGGTTCCGCATCTGTCTGCGCTCGAAGGCGTGGCGAGCCCAGCAACAGGACGCCTGTCGCAAGGTACAGCACCGCAAACCGCCGCAGACTCTGGTATCGCCTCATCGGTGAATGTCCTCTTCTTCTCTCCGCAGAATAATAGTCGTCGGCACATTGCCCCGTGGCAAGGTATAACGTTTGTGTTCCATACTTCCGCATAGCCGGGGCAAAGCGTTGATGAAGGTCTTTGTATCATTCTTGAGAGCCGCCTGCGTTCTGTTCTTGATGTTTGGCTGCGTGAGCGCGCTGAAAGCCCAATCCCAGGCTCCTCGATTCCATGTGATCGCGCTCGCGGAAAAGGGCGGTATCCATAAGCC
>DASXGY010000480.1:0-2969 GCA_036488835.1 Acidobacteriaceae bacterium | reverse complement strand
TCTGCGTGTGCGATATGCTGCGCACATGATGATCCGCGCGGCCGTGAACAGCGACATCCCGCACATCGTCGCCATCGAGCAGATTCCGGAGTTTCGCAGCTACATTGGCGCCTGGACGGCCGAGGAACACCGCCGCGCCCTTGCCGATCCGGATACGGAATACTTCGTTGCGCCCAGCGAGGATGGCACAGTCGAGGCCTTCGCCATACTGCAAGGAATCCAGGCCGAACATCATTCCATTCATCTCAAGCGCATCGCCGTCCGCGCGCCAAACCGCGGCCTCGGCCGGGTTGTGCTGGAGTACGCAATGTCACGCGCCTTTCAGCATCATCGCGCACACCGCTTCTGGCTGGATGTCTTCGAAGCCAATGCCCGCGCCCGCCGTATCTACGAGGCATACGGTTTTCATTACGACGGCGTGCTGCGCGAGGCGATCCTGCTCGATGGCGAATACCACACCCTCGCGCTGATGTCCCTGCTCGACCGCGAGTACACAGCAGGGCAACAGCCGGGCCCGAATGCGGTTACCTCCCTCCTCGGCTGCTGAGCCCTCATACTTTCCCGCGCTTCTGCCGATAAACATCGTGGCGGCGCTTCCCCCACGCCCGCCCATCCCTCAAAAGCGGAGTGTAGCGCGTGTTTGCCATCCTCGGAATCCTTGTCGTCTTCGGCGCTGTACTGGGTGGCTACCTCATGGAGAAGGGCAACCTGCTGGTGCTGGTGCAGCCGCCGGAATTGCTCATGATAGGCGGAGCCGCCATCGGCACTCTGCTCATCGCCAACCCCATGCACATCCTCAAAGGCATCGCCGCCGGCGTTGGCGGTGTCTTCGGCTCCTCGCGATATGGCAAGGCCCGCTACCTCGAAGCCCTGCGCATGATGTTCGGCGTGCTCACCAAGGCGCGTCGCGAGGGAAACCTTGCCATCGAGCAGGACATCGAGACACCGCACGAGAGTAAGCTATTCGCCGAATTTCCGGCATTCCTCAAGGACCACCACACCCGCGACTTCGTGTGCGACACGCTGCGCATGATGATCACGGGCGGCGTGGAGGCCTTCGATATCGACCAGATGATGGAGTTGGATATGGAGGTGCAGCACCATGACGTCAGCCAGCCCATCTCCGCACTCACCACCGTTGCCGATGCGCTGCCCGGCCTGGGAATCGTCGCTGCTGTGCTCGGCGTCGTCATCACCATGGGCGCGCTCGGCGGCCCGCCGGCGGAGATCGGTCACAAGGTCGCGGCGGCACTGGTCGGCACCTTCCTCGGCATCCTGCTTTGCTACGGTCTGGTCGGTCCCATCGGCGCGAAGATGTCGAAGGCCGCCGACGAAGAGCGTTGCTTCACCCACATGCTGCGCGTGCTGATGCTCTCCGCTATTAAAGGAACTCCCCCCCAGATTTCGATCGAGATCGGGCGCCGCGCCATCCCACTGCATGTGCGCCCCAGCTTTGCGGAGGTGGATCAGGTCTGCCGCGGCGGCGGTGCGCCGGTCGCACCCGCGGAAGGCGATGAGGGAAAAGCCGCATGACGCCGCAGCCGGTCCCGCAACGCCCCATCGTCGTCATACGCAAGCGCGCGGCCCATATCGCCCATCACGGCGGTGCATGGAAGGTCGCCTACGCCGATTTCGTCACCGCCATGATGGCGCTCTTCATCGTGCTCTGGCTGATGAACTCGAGCGACCACATGCGCAAGGCCATCGCCGGCTATTTCAACGATCCCCGCGGCAGCTCCAGCACTCCAGGCACCGATCGCGCCGGAGCCGGAGACGCCGTTGCCCTCTCCCGCAACGATCTGCGCGACCTGAAAGCACGGCTGGAGCAACAGGTCGCCAGCAATCCTGCGCTGGTGAAGCTCAAGAAGCAGATCGAGATCACCATCACGCCTGAAGGTCTTCGCATCGAGCTCATCGAATCGCGCGACGGCACCTTCTTCGAGACCGGCAGCGCCACGCTCAACGAGAATGGCCGCACCACACTCGCACTGTTGGCGCATCAGCTCGCCCAGGTGCCGAACCTGGTCTCGGTCGAAGGCCACACCGACGCGCGGGCCTACGCCGATGTCAACGGCTATGGCAACTGGGAGCTCTCCGCTGATCGTGCGAACGCAGCGCGGCGCCTCATGGAACACGCCGGACTACGCGCCGGGCAGATCTCGCAGGTCCGCGGATTCGCCGATCGCCAGCTCCGTGTTCCCAGCGATCCACTCGATCCATCCAACCGCCGCATCTCCGTCATCGTCCACTATCTAACCCAAGGCCCGGCGCTCGGCGACGAGGGCAGCGCAGCTGCAGTCCACCAGAACGACGCAACCGGCGGCCCCGCGTAAGGATTGCGCGGGAACGCAGCCTGGTTTTCGAAGCACTGTATATTTCGAGAGTAAATCACTCTCGAAATAAGATAGGTGCCGCGACTTGTCATTTCAATCCTTCCTGACCTGCTTCCGGTATGTGACGGCAAGTCTTCTTGGAGTCGCGGCACTCTGTATTGTCGTCTCCACATACCACTGGCCGCTGCTGTGGGACGCGCAGGTATTTCATTACGGCAACTTCCTAATAGACCACGGCTTTGTGCCCTACCGCGACATCATCGACATGAATATGCCCGGGGCCTACTTGATCGACGGCTGGGCCATAAAAGTGTTTGGTGGAGGAGATCTGGCGTGGCGGATTTTTGACTTCACGCTCCTGAGCGCTCTGTGCGTTGCCATGATGGTGATCGCACGACCGTATGACTGGCTTGCAGGATGGTTCGCAGGCGTCACATTCGCTCTGATCCACGTCAGCGAAGGTCCTCAGATGACCGGCGAGCGTGACGAGGTAATGACCGTCCTGATTATGGCCGGCTATGCGTTTCTGTTCGAGTCTCGGAGAAGACGCAACCCATGGTTGATGATTCCCTTTGGTCTGAGCCTGGGGATGGCCAGCACGGTGAAGCCGACGGTGGCTCCGCTTGGAGTGTTGCT
>DASXGY010000438.1:0-9929 GCA_036488835.1 Acidobacteriaceae bacterium | reverse complement strand
GATTCCGAATGCTGCGGTGATCTTTCACCCGATCAATGACAAGGGGAAGGACCAGGGCGCGTTGGAATTGAAGACCGACCTGGAAGGCAAGACGCGGCTGGATGTGATTCCCATCGGCTCGACGGTGCGGCTGCAGATCATAGCGAATGGCTTTCAGACCTTCGGCAATGACTACATCGCGAATGCCGATGCCAAGCAGATCACCATCAAGATGGAACGGCCGAAGACGCAGTACTCGATTTACAAGGGGAATGCGACGGGCGACCAGAGCGGGCAGGCGCAGGAGACTACGGAGAAGCCGGCTTCGAAGCCGAACTAGGACTGGCCGTCCGGGCATCTGCGCCTGCGGCGCGGATTGTTGGATTCGCTTCCTTTGGTCGCTCACTTCTAGTGTTGCGGGCTACTCGACAGAATTAAAACTGCCGGTCCTTCGCTTCGCGAAGGACGACACTTCACATCTTCGCGACGGGTTCGATCATGCGCGGCGTTGGAGTTCGAGCCTTACGCCGGCTTTGGGGCGGAGGGTGATGCGCGGCAGCGGCTCCAGAGTCGGGCTATGACCAGCAGGCAGTGAGACGCGCCAATCGCGCAGGATGGTGGCGAGCGCGAGGACTCCTTCCATCCACGCGAAGCCTTCGCCGATGCACTGCCGGGTACCGGCTCCGAAGGGGAACCAGGCGAAGCGCGGGCGCGCGGTCGAGTCGCGCGCTGCATTTTCCTGGGCGCGCTGCGCAGGCGCCTGGCCGGCGAAGCGATCCGGATCGTAGCGTTCGGGATCGGGCCACCAGCGGGGATCGTGATGGATGACGATCTGCGGGGCGATGAGCACCGAGCCTTGCGGGATGGCGATGCCGCGGAAGGTGTAGAGCTCGACAGCGGTGCGCGCCGTGACCCACACGGGCGGGTAGAGGCGCAGGGTTTCGGCGAAGTGCTGCCAGGTGAGCGGGAGACGCGCGTAGTTCGCGGCGGTGGCGGCCTGGGCGCTGAGGACTGTGCGTGCTTCTTCGTGCAATCGCTGTTGCCACTCCGGGTGGAGCGCAGCGAGCCAGAGCGCGAAGCTGAGGCCATTGGCGGTGGTCTCGTGGCCGGCGAGCAGGAGGGTGAGGCATTCGTCGCGCACCTGGCGATCGGACATGCTGCCGGTGCCGCCTTCGGTATCGACGGTCTGGAGGAGCATGGAGAGCAGGTCACCCTGGTCTGAATTATTTTGCGTGCCATTCTCTCCGGTGTGACTGGCGCGGCGCTGGCGGATGAGGTTGTAGATGAGGGCGTCGAGTTCGGCTTCGCCCTGATGGATGCGGCGCATGAGGGGCAGCGGGAGGCGCATGATCTGCGCGGAGAAGGGAAGGAAGGCGAGCGGCAGAAAACCCATGAAGGCGTCGACGGCGGCGGAGATGTTGCGCGCTTCGGCTTCGACATCGGCGTTGAAGAGGCATTTGCTGACGATGCGGAGCGCGAGCAGAAGCATGTCGTGGTGCACATCGTGGGTGGCGCCGGAGTGCCAGGTGCGCGTCATCTGGAGTGCGTAGTCGCCGATGACTGAGCCGTAGGCGGCGATGCGGTCGCGATGGAAGGCGGGCTGGGTGAGACGTCGCTGGCGCAGGTGCAGCGGCTCTTCGCTGGTGAGCAGGCCGTCGCCGAGCACGAAGCGGGCGCGCTGCATGACGATGCCGCGGTGATGACGCGGGGCGTCGCGGACGAGCATCTCCTCGATCAGCGCGGGATGGTTGAGCTGGAAGATATGGCGGCTGGCGCCGCGGAAGTGAACGAGATCGCCGTAGAGGCGGGCGTTGGCGCGGAGGAAGTCGATGGTGCTGGAGCGGAAGATCTGCCCGGTAAATGCGCGCCGGACGAAGGATGGCCCAGGTGGCCAGGGTGAGCCGGCGGCGATGTTGGGATCGAGGGTTGTGGTCATAGGTGGCGGCCGATTCGAGAGACGCCATATCTCAAAAGCAGATGTGGAGCACGCGAAGCGAGCTTTCTAGTTGCATCTTAGCTTTTGTCTGCGACTGCGGGCTTTGTATGCGACTGGGAAAGACCTGATGCATCTTAGACTTAAGGAGTTTTGAAAACAGCATGGCGCATTTAGGCGGAAACGTACTTACCTGGCTCGGTCACGCAACGATTCACATCCAGACGACTGGCGGGACTTCGATCCTGATCGATCCCTGGTTTGAGGGTAATCCTTCTTCACCGAAGAACTATAAGCTGCCGGAGAAGATCGATCTGCTGCTGCTGACGCATGGACATGACGATCATTTTCACGATGCGGTGAAGGTGGCGAAGCAGTCGAAAGCGAAGGTGGTGGGGATTTATGAGCTGACGAGCTGGATGCAGGGCAAGGGCGTCGACAACATTAGTCCGATGAACTATGGCGGCAATCTGCAGGTGGGGGATGTGCGCATCTCGATGGTGGAGGCGCGGCATTCTTCGAGCATTGTGGATGGCGACAAGGCCATCTATGCAGGTAACCCGTGCGGTTATGTGCTGGCGATCGAAGGCGCGCCGGTGATCTATCTGGCCGGGGACACGTCACTGTTTGGAGATATGCATCTATTCAAGGAGCTGTATGCGCCGGCGGTGGCGGTACTGCCGATCGGGGATAACTTCACCATGGGGCCGAAACATGCTGCGCTGGCGGCGAAGTATCTCGGGGTGAAGACCGTGATCCCGGTCCACTATGGAACATTTCCGGCGTTGACGGGAACACCGGCGGAGCTGAAGACGCACCTGGAGGGAAGCGGCATTGCGATGGCGGCACCGCGGCCGGGTGAGAGCGTCGAGTAGTAGGATTGGTCGGGATTAGAAGTGCTTGTAGAAAGAGGGCAGCCAGTGGCTGCCCTCTTTTCTATATGGCCCGGGGCCGAATCTTTCGCTAGAGCGGATTTCCTGTTTCCATAACCGAGCCGGTGTGGCTCTCTTCAGGGAAGATTAAGGAAACCTGATCGCTACTTTCCTGCAGTGGCCTTTTTGCGCTCTGCCCAGCGCTTCCGCATCGCTTCCGCAATGCGCTTGCGACCCTCGGCAGAGAGCTTCCGCTTTTTGCGGCCTGCGGGCTTTGCTGTCTTAACGGCTTTGGTGGCCTTCTTCGCGGATGTGGACCCGCGGGGCCGTCCGCGGCGAGGCTGGTCACCGGCTAGCAGGTTGCGCGCGTGCTGCAAGCGAGCTATCTCCTGATCGATACCGGCTAATATTTCTTCAACTTTCACGTACCCTCCCTTTGACAGCGCATAAAAATGCGCGGCGAATTCCATTATGAAGGAATTTGCCAAGCTACGCAAAAAAAGAGGGGCGAAAATCAGGGGCGAATAATTTTTATTATTTCCGGATTCGTAAAAATCAGTAAGAAATATCGGTTTTATCGGCGTTGGGTTTCGGCGCGAGCACGTTGTAGTCGTTCGCACCTTCGCGGGCAGCGCCGGGATTGCCGAAGGCGCGGGTGGGCGCAGTGTCCTTGGTGCTGCTGCGTTTCAAGCCCTTGAGAGTTTCCTGCTTGTCGCGTGCGTACTCGCTGGCGAGACGTGTTAACGCGTAAGTTACGATATCGCTGTGGTGCAGGGAGGCTAGGTCAGGGTCGCGGCGGAAGTTCAGCCACAGACGATGGACGAGCTGGACGTCGTCGGGTTGCAGGTGCGGCGCGTGTGGACCGATGTGATATGCCTGCGCGCTGCCATCGTCCATGACGACGTTGAAGGTGAACTGGCGCTTGGGCTCGGGCAGAGCTTCCCAGGCCTGGCCGACATAGTAGGCCTGCTCCTGGGGTGTCATTTTAGAGGACACTGCCGAGACTACCGAAGCTGCTTCGAGCGAGTTTGCCGTCTGCACCAGGGCGGCGAAGACATCGCCGGCAGGCACGACCAGCAAGTTGACGTGCTTGCCGAAGCTTTCGGCGACGGAGACCGCTTTGGTGAAGAGCATCTGCTCGTGCTCGGAGAAGGATTGTTCCGAGGCGTCGAGCAGCTCAGGACCGCCGGCGCCGACCATGCGCGCGGTGAGGACGACGACATCCTGCTCATCGGTATCGGTGCGTGCGAGCACCCACTTCAATGCCATGGGATTGGATGCATCGCGCATGGTGACCATGATGCAGCCGGGGCGGATCTGCAGCGCCTCGCGGCCGACGTTGTCTTCGTGCTCAAGCTGAAAGTGCTCGCGCATCTGGCGGTCGGTGAGTGCGTGGCGGCGCTGGTTCTGCCGCTCGGAGAGCGAAAAGATGATGAAGAAGACGGCCGCGAAGGCAATGCCACTGATGGTTGCGACGGACTTTGTGAAGAGGTTCACCAGCGCCGTGGAGAGCAGCACCATGAAGACGGAGATCAGCCCGATAGGTATCTCGCGGTGACCTATGCGGATATTAGGAGGCACCTTCCAGCCGCGCTCTCCCTTGTACTTCGCGCGCAGCACGAGCATCGCGAGAGCATTGAAGGTGAAGCTCCAGATGACGCCGAAAGCATAGGCCTCGCCCAGGGTGATGACGTTGCCGCGGGTTACAACAATGGTGAAGAGTTGCAGGATCGCAACCAGGTTAATGATGCGGTAACTGGTACCGAAGCGGCGGTTGGGTTTGCGAAACCAGTCGGTGAGGACGCCGTCTTCAGCGACGCGCATGAGCACGCCGGTGGAACCAATGATGGAGGTGTTGACGGCTCCGGAGAGGATGAGGAAGCCGACGATGACCACGAAGACGCGGAAGACGATGCGCAACACCTGTGGTCCAGCCATGTACATGGCGAGACCGGCGATGAGGTTGTTGCCATAGACGGGGACGCGGACTGCATCCGGGATGAGCATGCCGGCCAACAAGGTAGCGAGGCCGGTGAAGAGCAGACTGTAAATCGCGATGACGATCGCCGCACGTTTGAGGTTGCGCAGCTTGGGATGCTCGATCTCGCGGTTCACCTGGGCCAGCGTCTCTTCACCGCTCATGGCGAGCACGGAGTGGCCGAAGGCCATGAGGATGCCGAAGAGGCCAAGCATCTCGGTGTAGCGAGTGTGCTTGAGGAAGCCGTACGCATCGGTGCTGAAAGTAAGCGTGGAAGGCCGCGGAAAGGGCGGCAGATGCGCGCCCACATGAAAGGCAGTGTAGGCGCCCCAGAGGAGCAGGATGACCACCATGATGGTGGTGATCTTCATGACTTCGAGGGCTTTGTCGCTGGACTCGTGGATGCCCTTGATGTTTTGCCACCAGTAGTAGAGGGTGACGAAGACGGCGCACGCAGCAGCGGTGAAGTCCATCGGCAACTGGGGCACATGATGGTGAGGACCCACCATCGCGGCGGGCAACCAGTTGTGCTGCGCTGCAACTACCAATAGCTCGTCGAGCAGGCCGGTGATGTATTGGCCGGCAGATACACCGGAGATTGGACCGGTGAGGATGTAGTCAAACATCAGGGCGGAGACGCTGAGCTTGGCGAAGGTACCGCCCAGGGCCTCCTTGACTACGCGATAGACACCGCCGCGGGTGAACATGGAGCAGCTCTCCACGTACACGGCGCGCACTGCGAAGGAGAAGAGCATGACGCCGAGGATGAACCAGGGCGCGGATTTGCCGACTAACTGTTCGGAGATGCCGCCGGCGTAGAAGGCGGAAGAGCCGAGGTCGTTGAGGACGATGGCTGCTGCTCTCCAGAAGGAGATGAACGAGAGCATGACCGAGGAGGCAACGACGAGGCGTACGCGACCAGAGGGTGCTGCGACTGTTTTCTCGAAGGTCATTCGTTCCTGACGTCCGGCGGCGCACTCTGCGTGGAGTGCCACTGTCTGCCCGGCGTACTCGGCTGAGTGTAGAGCGGATGGATGGGGGCGTCAACGCGGCGGGAGCGCGCTGCTATTGTGCAATTGCAAAAGAATCAATGCGAAGCGGCGACTGGAGGCTGAAAAAAACAGCAAAGGCCGCCCCTCCCGGCTTATGCAACGTGTCTATTGCGGAGGCGTCTTTTCTACAGCAGGCAACTCCTCCGACTTCCCGAATAGTTCATGCATGTCTTCAAAGGAGGTAATGAGTACCACGACGGCGGAGCCGACGATGCCCACGAAGAAGATAACTTCGAGCAGCCGCATGCCGAAGAGAATAAGCATGGGAGAAGTGTACCCCGGACTCCGAGTCACTGGGATTTGCCATCCAGGCAGATGCGCCTGCGGCGCGGGTAGCTGGGTTCGCTACCGTTGGTCGCTCATGTTTGCTGTTGTGGGCGACCTGATTGAATCCTATGTCCCAACACAGGGACGCAGGGCATCCAGAGATGTGCACTGCCGGCTTTAGTGGTGATGCGGGCGGAAGAGCAGATCCTTAGTAAGTCGAAGAAGATCAGGATGGTAGACTCCGACTCGCATGACTGAGCTAAATTATTTTTCCTGTAGGCGTGGAGCGGCCGCGGAAAGCGTATGTGGCCTATGGTTCAGGAAAGGCCACGCCGAGATGGTCTCCGCTGCCTCACAGTCTCAGGAAAAAAGCTTCATGCGCATCCATACAACCCAAGGCCGCCTGGGATTGGCCGTGCTCTCGGCCCTGCTGCTGAACCTGTGTTTTCCCATAGCCGGGCCGTTGCCGGTGTGGCGGACGGTCTTTGCGTGGTTTGGCGCAGTGCCGCTGCTGGTGGCGCTGCTGTCGAGCGATGAGGGATCGCGGCCGCTGTGGCGCGGCTTCTTCACCGGCTGGGTCTTCGGTGTGGTGTGGTACGCGATCAACTGCTACTGGATCTACCAGACGATGTTTCTCTACGGCGGACTGCCGACGCCGATAGCGGCGGGCATCCTGCTGCTATTCAGCCTGATTATGGGGCTTTACTACGGGCTCTTTGGATGGCTGATTTCCTTTTCGCGTCACGCAACCGGCGACGTGCGCGCGCCGCTGCTTCTGGCGCCATGTTTGTGGACCGCAATCGACCTGCTGGGCGCCCATTTGATCAAGGTGCCGTGGGATCAACTCGGCTACTCGCAGATTGACAATGCGGCGCTGACGACCATCGCACCGTGGACGGGGACCTATGGGATCACGTTCGTGCTGCTGGCGGTGAATGGGCTGTTTGCCGCTGCCATCGTATGGCGGAAGAGGGTCTGGGGAATCCATATATTGCCGGGGGCGGTCGCGGTGACCTTGCTGCTGCAGGCGGGGCTGCTGTGGCATCCGGCACCTTCCCCTACGTCGGCGACCGCAGTGCTGCTGCAGCAGAACCTGAGCGTGCAGCAGGATAATTCGTGGGCAGGCACGCAGTGGGATCCGAAGACGGGGAAGTATGTCGACGTGTGGGATGTGAATACGAATCGCTTTATGCAGTGGAGCGAACGTACCTGCACGCCGTACATTGCCGGGATGCCGGAGACCGATGCGCCTACGATCACTCCACAGTGCGACGGGGCGCGGGCGAGCCTGATTGTGTGGCCGGAGGCGGAGTCGGCCTTGACGGAGGGCGATCCGCGCTTCCGCGCATTGATGCAACGCATGACGGCGGCGACCGGTGCGGCGGCGATCGTGGGCAACCTGGCGGCGGATATACGCAGCGGGCACATTGATTTTTACAATGCCGCCAGCGTGTTCGCTCCGGACGGCGCGCTGCTGGGACGCTACGCGAAGATTCATCTGGTTCCGTGGGGCGAGTATGTTCCGTTCGCAAATGTTTTCAGTTTTGCGCATAAGCTGACGCGCAATGCAGGACGCCTGACCCACGGATGGCGTCGCATGGTCTTCCGGCTGCATGGACACCAGTACGGTATCTTTATCTGTTACGAATCGATTTTTGCGGATGAGATACGGCAGTTTGTGGTGAATGGGGCGGAGGTGCTGGTGAATATCTCGGACGATGGATGGTATGGAGATACCAGTGCGCCCTGGCAGCACCTGAATATGGCGCGCATGCGCGCGGTGGAGAACCGGAGATGGGTGCTGCGGGATACCGATACCGGGGTGACGGCGGCGATCGATCCCTATGGACGCATTACCCAGAGTGTGCCGCGGCATGAGTTTACGTCACTGGCGGTGCGCTATGGGTTCAACGACGACCTGACCTTCTACACGCGGTTCGGCGATGTTTTCGCGCTGCTCTGTGGGATACTGTCGCTGGGGATACTGGCACGCGCTTTTCGATTAACGATAGAGCGTAGGCGGCGGATGGCGTAAACCCACCCTAGCTTCGCTAGGATGGGGCACCCGCAACTGCAGGTCCTTCGCTTCGCTCAGGATGATAAATCTTTTTTGCAGTTAGTAATTCATTTCAAGTCAGGTCAGGCCCACATCTATGTTGAACGATCTGGAATTTGCCTACGCTCCCGTGCGCGATCGCGTGCGCGACCTGCGGGAGTATCTTTGACGCCGCGCGGATGCGTGCGGAGCTCAAGACAGTAGAAGAGAAGCTGGGCGACCCCGCGGTGTGGGGCAAGCCGGCGGAGTCGCAGGTGCTGATGCGCGAGCGCAAGCGGCTGGAGCAGCAGCTTGCCTTCGACGTGGAGCTGGAGCGGCGCGCAGGCGACGTGGAGGCGTACTTCGAGCTGGCGCGCGAGGGTGAGGCCGTGGAGCCGGAGCTGGAGCGCGAGATCACATCGCTAGGCAAGTATGCCGAGGAGCTGGAGACGCGGACGATGCTCTCCGGTGAGACGGATTCGCTGAACGCGATTGTGACTGTGCATCCGGGCGCGGGCGGGACGGAGAGCCAGGACTGGGCCGAGATGCTGATGCGCATGTATCTGCGGTGGGCGGAGCGCGAAGGCTTCAAGACGGAGATGAACGACTACCAGGATGGGGAAGAGGCAGGCATCAAGTCGGCGACCTTCACCATCACGGGCGAGTCGGCCTATGGATTGCTGAGCGGGGAGACGGGCGTGCACCGCCTGGTACGCATCTCGCCTTTCGATCAGGCGAAGCGGCGGCATACGTCGTTTGCGAGCGTGTATGTGTCGCCGGAGATCGATGACTCGATCGAGATCGACATCAAGCCGGACGAGATCCGCACCGATACCTATCGCAGCGGCGGCAAGGGCGGCCAGCACGTGAACACGACCGATTCGGCGGTGCGCATCACGCACCTTCCGACCAACACCGTGGTGCAGTGCCAGAACGAGCGCTCGCAGCACAAGAACCGCGAGAAGGCGATGAAGATGCTGCGTTCGCGGCTGTATGAGTACGAGCTGGAGAAGAAGAAGGAGACCAGCCGCAAGATCGAAGACTCGAAGCTGGAGATCAACTTCGGATCGCAGATTCGCAGCTATGTGCTGCAGCCGTATCGCATTGCGAAGGACCACCGGACCAAGGTGGAAGTTGGCGATGTGGATAGTGTGCTGGATGGGGCGCTGGCGCCGTTTATCCGCGGCTATCTGCTGATGCGGCGGCAGGGTGGGGTGCCGGTGGCGCCGGCCGGGGATGATCTCGACGTATGAGGACTTGCCGTCCAGGCAGAAGCGCCTGCGGCGCGAGTGGTTAGGTTCGCTTCCGATGGTCGTCACGGCGAAGCTTTGTAGCATGCCGCCTTACGGTTTCACATAAGATGAGGACCCACTCTGGCAACATCTGACATTTATGAGCGTGAGAGTCGATTACGGAATTGATGCGCCGGGGGTGATCCGGAACCTTTTCCTGATCGGTGTCGCGTGTTGTGTGGTGGCGGCGTTATCGCCATTTCCTGTGGGCGGCAACAGGCTGGACCTGCGCGGCTTCTGGCTTCCGGGAGTGATCTTTGTCGTCGAAGCCGGGCTGATGCTGCTCTACAGTTTGCACGGCAAGTTCCGTCATCGCGACCGCATGCTGGCGATGGCGAATCTTCGCGGCGACGAGAGCGTGCTGGATGTGGGGACGGGCCGCGGGCTGCTGCTGGTGGGGGCTGCGAAGAAGTTAGTGACCGGACGCGCGATAGGGCTGGACATCTGGAAGACCAGCGATTTGAGCGGCAATGCTCGTGAGCGCACCGAAACGGTGCTGCAACAAGAGGGCGTGACGGACC
>DASXGY010000412.1:0-5283 GCA_036488835.1 Acidobacteriaceae bacterium | reverse complement strand
GTAAACTGCGAACGATGCCAGCAAAGAAGACCACAGCGAAGAAGCGGCCTGCAAAGGCCGCTCCGGCAAAAACCCGCGGCGCCAAGAGGGCAGCGAAGCCACAGCTCAAGACCTCGCCCGAACGCATCGCGAAGATCATCGGAGGCTTGCGGAAGGCCTATCCCGGCGCCACCTGCGCGCTGGTGCACTCGAATCCGTGGGAATTGCTGGTCGCCACCATCCTCTCCGCGCAGTGCACCGACGTACGCGTCAACATGGTCACGCCGACCCTCTTCCGCCGCTTCCCCACCCCGGCCGCTATGGCCAAAGCATCCCTGCCGGAACTGGAAGAGCTCATCCGCACCACCGGCTTCTACCACAACAAGGCGAAATCGATCTCCGGCGCAGCGAAAGGTGTCGTCGAGCGCTTCGGCGGCAAAGTCCCGCAGACCATGGATGAGCTGCTCTCGCTCCCCGGCGTCGCGCGCAAGACCGGCAACGTCGTGCTCGGCACCGCCTACGGCATCGCGGACGGCATCGTCGTCGACACCCACGTGCTCCGCCTCTCGCGCCGCCTCGAGCTCGCCCTCAACACCGAGCCAAAAAAAGTCGAGCAGGATCTAATCAAGGTCATCCCCAAAGACCACTGGATCGACTTCAGCCACGAGCTCATCCTGCACGGCCGCGCCATCTGCATCGCCCGCAAACCCCGCTGCGTCGATTGCACCATCGAGAAAGAATGCGACTCCAGCGATAAGACCTGGTCGAGTCACTAATGCGCAAGTAGGTGCACGCAAGCAGACACCAACGCATCCAGCGAAGCAGTCTCCGCCTCGGCCGCAACCGCGAATTCCGCCTCGCGCAGCGCCGCCGAAGTCACCGGCCCAATGGATACGCACGCAACCTGCGGAGGAAACGCGAGTGCTGCCTCACGCAGCACATCCAGGAGATGCCACACCGTCGATCCACTAGTAAACAAGACAGCATCCGGCAATGGCTCATCCCTGAACACCGCACGCGCCCGCGCTACAGCATCTGCAGGCACAACCGTGCGATACGCATCGACTATCGCGACCTCGGCACCCACTGCTCTGAGAGCCGCCGGCACCACATCGCGAGCGACAGCCGCTCGCACCAGCAGGACGCACTGCCCACGCACGCGATCCTTCAATGCATCCGCCAGCGCCTCGCCAACATACCGCTCAGGCACAACATCCACCGCAAGCCCCATCGACCGCAGCGCATCTGCCGTCGATGGCCCCACAGCCGCACAGCGCAGATGCGCCAGCGACGCGATCGGTACCGCAAGCTCAGCAACCCGCTCGTCAATCGCTCGCACCGCATTCGCGCTCGTGACAACCAGCCAGTCAAAATCCCGCGCCTGCCGCAGCGCATCATCCAACGGCGCATACGATTCCGGCGGCACAATCTCGATCGTCGGCAGCAGCAGCACTTCAGCTCCTTGCTGCTCCAGCCGCTCGCGCAATCCGCCACTTTGCTGCGCAGCGCGTGTCACCACGATGCGCCGTCCCGCCAGCGGTCCTGCACTCACTTGTCGCCCTGCTCGTCCAGCAGCTGCAGTGCGCCCTGCCGCAGCAGCGCATCCGCCAGGTCCGCACCCAGGCTTGGCGCATCGCTGCCGCGCATCTCGGCGCGCAGCACCGTCGCGCCATCCGGCGATGAGACACAGCCGCTGATACGATAGGCGTCCCCCTCACGCCGGCAATACGCGCCGATGGGCACCTGGCAGCCGCCACCCAGGGCGGCCAGGGCCACCCGCTCCGCCGTCACCGCAAAACGCGACTCGGCATGATCCAGGCTCGCCAGCACCTTGCGCGTACGGTCATCCGCCGCCCGGCACTCGATCGCCAGCGCGCCCTGCCCCGGCGCCGGACATAGCACATCCGCGGAGAACCGCTCTCGCACCCATTCTGTGCGCTCCAGGCGATCCAAACCCGCAGCCGCCAGCACCGCCGCGTCCACCTGCCCCTCACTCAGCTTGCGCAGCCGCGTGTCCACATTGCCGCGAAACTCCACATATTCCACCCCTGGCCAGCGCGCACGAAGCTGCGATTGCCGCCGTAGACTGCTGGTCCCTACACGCGCGCCCCGCGGTAACGCATCCATGCTGTCATAGCGGCTCGATACGAAGACATCCCGCGGGTCGACCCGTTCTGTCACCGCGGCGATTACAAATCTTGCATCCAGCTCGGTCGGCAGATCCTTCAGGCTGTGGACCGCCAGGTCGATCGCGCCGTCCGCCAGCGCCTCCTCGATCTCTTTCGTGAACATGCCCTTCGACCCGACCCGCGCAAAGGGCACCGCCTGCAGGCGGTCGCCCGTAGTCGTAATGGTCGCGATGGCGACCTCGTGTCCTTGGGCGCCGAGCAAAGTCGCAATGTGATTGGACTGCCAGAGCGCAAGCTGCGAGCCACGCGAGCCAATGCGGATCAACGTCTCGTCGCCTCAAGCGGCCGGCCCTCAAGCGGCCGGATCGGCTCGCTCGCTTCAGCCTCGGCTTTCTCGGCAGCGGTTTTCTCAGCAGCGGTGTCCTTCTCGGGCGCAGCTTCGCTGGCTGAGGCCGCGCCCCCGGCCTGCGAAGCGACGCCGCCCCGCGAGGACAATCCGAATATCTGCTGCACCGCTTCCACCACCGTCAGATCTCCGTCGCGCGCTGCTGCCTTCATCGCCTGCAACGGCTGATGCAGCACCTTGTTGATCAGCCCACGCGTCAAGGCCTCCACGGCGCCGCGCTGCTCATCGGAAAGCGACTGCAGCTTTCCCTGCATGCGCTTCAGCTCAGCCTGCCGCAGCTCTTCCATCGATTGCTGCAGCGACACGATTGCCGGCACCGCGCTCAGCGTCTGCTGTCCGGTGGCGAAGCGCTCCACCTCCGCGCGCACAATCGCTTCGGCCTGCATCGCTTCCTTGCTGCGCTCGCTCAGGTGCGACGCCGCAACCGACTGCAGGTCGTCGATGTCATACACAAACGCGCCTTCCAGCCGGTTCACCTCCGGCGCCACGTCACGCGGCACCGCGATGTCGATGTAGAACATCGGCCGGTTGCGCCGCCGGTGCAGGAATTGCTGCGCATGCTCACGCCGGAAGATCGGCTGCGCCGCGCCGGTGGACGTGATCAGGATGTCCGCCTGATCGGCCACGGCGTGCAGGTCCTCAAAACGCACCGCGCGGCCGCTGAATGTTCGCGCCATGCCCACTGCGCGATCGAAGGTGCGGTTCGCGATCAGGATCGAGTGCGCGCCCTGCTGGATCAGCTGCCGCGCCGCCAGCTCGCTCATCTTGCCCGCGCCCACCAGCAGCACCGTCTTGCCATCGAGCGAGCCAAAAATCTTCTTCGCCAGATCAACCGCTACCGATGCAATCGACACCGATGCGCTGCCGATCTGCGTCTCTGTCCGCACCCGCTTCGCTACGGTGAAGGTCGTCTGCAGCAATCGCTCCAGCGAGCTCTGCACTGCGCCCACCGCCCGCGCCGCGGTATACGCCTCCTTCACCTGCCCCAGTATCTGGGGCTCGCCTAGCACCATCGAGTCCAGGCTCGAAGCCACGCGGAACAGATGCCGCACCGCATCCGCGCCTTCGTACTCGTAGAGGTGCGGCCGCAGCAGGTCTGCGTCCAGCGCAAAGTAGCGGTACAGGAAGTCCATCACATCTGGAGCCGTCTGCTCGTAGCTGGTCACCAGCTCCACCCGGTTGCAGGTGGAGACGATCATGCCCTCGCTCACGCCCGGAGTGCCCATCAGTGCGCGCGTCGCGTCGCCCAGCGACTCCGGCGCAATCGCCAGCCGCTCTCGCAGCTCAATGGGAGCGGTGCGATGGTTCACTCCCAGCAGGCGAATGGTCATGGGACGGGGAACCTGTGTACGGAGCTGAAGGTGTTGGCCGCCCACACGCTGAGCACGACGAGAAAGACCACGCTCGAAAGATAGATGGCCCGCCGGCCGCGCAGACCGGTGCTGCGCCGCACCAGCAGCATCAGCACATACAGCCCCCACATCCCAAACGAGAGCAACACCTTGGGATCGAGAAAATACGCCGACCCCACGCTTAGCTGGGCAATCAGTGATCCCGCCAGCAAACCAAGCGTCATGCAGGGAAAACCGATCAGCAGGCTGAGATACGCGATGCGATCCATCGTCTCCAGCGGCGGCAGCCACGCCAGGAAACCGACTCCCTCCTTGCTTTTGAGCCGCCGCTCCTGCACCAGGTAGAGCACGCTCGCGATCAGGCTGAACAGTAGCGCCGTATACGCCGCCAGCAGCGCACTGATGTGCAGCACCAGCCAGCCGGAGCGCATCTCCGGCGTCACGAAGCCGCCACTGTTCGCACCCATGGCCGGCGCCAGCATCACCACCAGCGCCAGCGGGAGCGCAATGATGCCGAACGCCGCTGCACGATACACCGCATAGACCAGCAGATAGGCGACGACGATCAGCAGCGCAAGCGTTGCCTGCACCTCTACCCAGCCCAGCGGTACCAGGTGGTGCGCCGCCACCATCAACTCCACCACGGCAACCAGATGAAAGAAGAAGCCGGCTACGGCCGCGGGCAGAGACACACGTTGCCACCGCGGTTGTCCGTACAACACAGCCGGGAAGGCCGTGGCGCCGGCAATAGCGTAGAGGACAGCCGCGACTCGCAACCAGAGAAGGGACATGATGCGGGAATGAACCTTCCAGTATACCGGCCTGCGATGCCGCTGGAGCGGCCGAAGCCTGCGCGCCACCCAGGGGAAGATCCGGGTGAAATCGGCGGCCCCAGGCGTGAACTATTCAAGGCTCGATCTATTCAGGTTCTATGGAAGGAATGACCGGCGCCATCGGCACCACCCGCGTCTTCAGCGGGTCTGCGCTCTCCAGCTCTGCCTTCGTCAATCGGCCGCGATCGTCGAAGCGCAGCCGCCAGTTGCCGGTGCGCGCCTCCGAGATATCGCTGAAGTCGACTTCCGCAGTCTTTCCGGGATCGATCAGGATGATGGGCGTGCTGCCGTTGCGCTTGGTCAGCGCCTCGGATGCTGCGACGTTCTCTTGCGGCTCCGGCACCCTGGGCTGATGCCCGGTGAGCGCGGCGAAGCACATGCCGAGGTTGAGCCAGTGCGACTGCGGCCCCAGTTCATGCTCGCCGCGGTCGGTCGCAGTCATACGATTGAACGCCTCGTATGCCGTGCTCTTCTCCCACGCCGCATGAAACGGCAACAAGCCATGCGCATACTCGGTCACCACCTGCACCTTGTCGCCATTCGCCGGCACCACCGCAACGAAGCGCGAAGGTCCATGCGCCACG
>DASXGY010000418.1:0-2008 GCA_036488835.1 Acidobacteriaceae bacterium | reverse complement strand
CTGTCGTAGGGCTTGTAACCCGCATTCGGCAGGTTCGCAACGTGCAGGTCCACGATCGCGACGGTGCTGAAGTTCTCCGCGGCCAGATCCTTCACCATCTGCGCGAAGTGCGGAAAGCGCTCGCGGTCGACGGTAAACGGCCGGTTGTCCTGCTGGTAGTCGATGTCCAGCCAGATCACGTCCGCCGGGATATGGTCCGCGCGCAGGTGTTTTGCAATGTTACGCACCTCGGACTCCGGATAGTAGCTGTAGCGGGATTGCTGATAGCCCAGCGACCACTCTGGCGGCAGCGGCGTATGGCCCACCAGCCACGCCCACTCGCTCAGTACCTGCTTCGGGTCCGGACCGTAAAGGATGTAATAGTCCAGCGGACCGTTGGGTGCGGTGAAACTCCACGCATCACGCTGGTGCTTGTTGAACTCCCAGCTCGTGCGCCAGGTGTTGTCCAGAAACAGGCCGGCGGCACGCCCTTCGTTCATCGTCAGCACTAAGGGAATCGTCTTGTAGATAGGATCCGTCGACTCCTGAAAGCCGAACGCGTCGGTGTTCCACATGGTGAAGGCTTCGTTGCGCCGGTCCAGCGGCCCAACCTTGTCGCCCAAGGCGAAGTAGTGCTCGTCCGGTGGCGAAACCTTGGTGACGCGGAAGCCCTTTTCGCCAGCTTTGCCATCGTAGTATTCCACCGGCCGCCCCCCCTCGTCCTGGTCGATGACATGCCCATCAAGATCGCTGACCTTCAGCGCCATGGTCGCGCGATCCACGCTGACGATGAGCTTCGCCGTCTTGAAACCCACGGCGTTCCCGTTATTCGCCGCCGTCACGGCTACCTTTGCAGTACGCGCCTCCGGCAGCACCGCCCACGACGCGTCTTCGGGCAGCGTCCCTTCCGGGCCAACCCGAACGCGGATCACGTCGTCCCGCAGCGCCGTGATCTCCATCACCGCCGAGCCGCTGTGCAATGCAATGCCGTTGTCGAGCGCCCTGCTCGCCGTCACCCGATCGAGCACCAACAGCGAGCGGGCCGCCTCCTTCGGAGCAGCGTGTGCCATGACGCCCGGCAGCAGCAGGGCCGCAGCGGCAAGAGCGAGAAGGGATAGGGAAGGGGCGGCAGGCAAGGCGGCAAAGCGGGGAGCAGTCAAAGGGCGTCCTCGTGCATGGGTCAGGATTACTGCGAAGCGGCGGCTGTACCACTCCGTCAAGGATTATCGTCCTGTAGGTCTATTCATGACCAGCAGACGGCCCGGTATAGGGCTCATGCAGCGTTCCGTGCTCAGCGCGGTGCTCGCCCTTGCCCTCCAGAAGGTCCGCGTAGCGCTCCACCCACAGCGAAGGCACCGCATACAGGAGAGCAACCAGGAAAACGAGCCCCAGCGAGATAGTCGAGCGGTAGAAGGCGACGGGGATCGCAACCGCATAGATACCGATCGCAATCAGGTTCTTTCGCTGGGCTGCGCGCCGCACCAGGACCATATCTGCCTCGCCGATGCCCTGGCGGGCAATGACTCGATCCAGTACGGAGAACGCCGCACCGGCGACGAGCATGGTGGCTGCATACACGGCGGTAGGAAACGGGCTCAGCCGCGTGCTCTCCATCCATTCGGTAAAGAAGGGAATCAGCGACATGCAGAAGAGCAAGGCAATGTTCGCCCACAGGATCGGCACGTCCACATGCTTTACACGATGAAAGAGGTGATGATGATTGATCCAGTACACGGCGACGTAGAAGTAGCTGATGACATAGCTGATGAAGATCGGCCACTCGTGCAGCAGCGTCTTCGGGTCGGCGCTGGCCGGCGCCTTCAGCTCCAGCACCATGATGGTGAGGATGATGGCGATCACGCCATCGGAGAACGCCTCCAGGCGCCCCGGCGAGAGTGGCTCGTCGCCCACCAATCGGTTTCTCGCTTTAGCGCGGCTCATGCCCGTCAGTAAAGCACTCTTTCTGCCGCCATGAACATCCCCCGACCCGAATCTAGACCACTACAGGCACCTGCTCATGTCTGCAGAG
>DASXGY010000410.1:0-6919 GCA_036488835.1 Acidobacteriaceae bacterium | reverse complement strand
ACTGACCCACTACCGTCCGAAGACTCAACAGGCAAAAGGATTTACCGGCGCACACCGCTTCAGGGTGAAACTGAGACGCAGGCGTGCCGACGGGATGGAACGCCACGGGGAAGAGCGGTTCAATTTGGAACTGAAGCAGGCACATTTCTGACGAATTCTGCCACTTTGCCCCCTTCCATTCGCTACACTGGAAATAGAGACACAAAGGCGCCCGCGATCATCGCGGGCGTCTTCATTTTGAAGTCAATAGGGCTTGTCATCCCGACCGGAGCTATCGCTCGTAGAGCGATAGGCGAAGTGGAGGGATCTGCTGTTGTATCGGCTTCCGAACTAAGTCCTTTAGCTGGACGTTTTTAGCTATAACCAACTTTAGGATGAATGATTTAGCGGCGGGAGCAGCGCACTGCACCGCGAACAGTGCAGAACTTCGGCCGTAAGCCTATTGTTTGCACATATTTACGCGTAACCCTTTTGCAATGACATTTTTAGTCACCGGGAAGACCGCTAAGTTGCTGCAAGAAAGGCACTTGGAAAGGGAACTCCGGCAGCGGGAGGGGTGGGGGTGGCAGGTAACGTGACCTCGCTGTACATTGACACTGGCTGATCCAGCCTGCAATGCTGCAAGGTTTGCTTCAGCCGTGGTTTGCCGAATTACACAACACCCGGCAGCTGGTTCTATCCTTGGTCCAGAGAGGAACTTCAACCATGGCCGCTACCGCTTCTGCTCCCAGCCTTCCGCTTGCTGCGTCGTACCTCATCCAGCAGGACTGGAGCCGGTACATCGCGGACCAGCACGCCGTGTGGGCGGAGCTGGTGGGGCGCCGCATGCCCCAGCTCGAAGAACATGCATGCCAGGAGTACCTCGACGGCTTTCACAACATCGGCCTGCGCCAGGACGTCATCCCCGACCTGGCTCAGGTGAACACTTTGCTGGCACCGCGCACCGGCTGGAACGCCACTGCGGTTTCCGGTTACCTGCCTGGCCCGGCTTTCTTTGAAATGATCGCAGCGCGGCGCTTTCCCACCACCACCACGCTGCGCACCCGCGAGTCGCTCGAATACACCCCGGAGCCGGACATCTTCCACGATGTCTTCGGCCATGTCCCCATGCACGCGCATCCGGTCTTTGCCGACTTTCTGCAAAGCTATGGGCAGGTCTGCGCCGGCCTCACCCGCCAGGAAGACCTGGACCGCATGGCCCGGCTCTTCTGGTTCACGGTGGAGTTCGGCGTAATCCGCCAAAACGGCAAGGTAAAGCTCTACGGCTCGGGCTTGATCTCCTCGCATGGCGAGTCCACCTACGTACTCTCCGGTGGCCCGGAGATACGCGACTTTAATCTCGATGAGGTCATCAACCGTGACTTCAACATCTCCGAGATGCAGAAGGTGGTCTACGCGGTCGAGTCCTTCGACCAGATCTACGAAGCAACCCGCGAAGCCCGATCCCGGCTGGGCTGAGTTAGCGTCTAAACAGATGTTGCAGCAACCCGTAGGCGCGTCCTGCCCCAAAAGATGCACATTTTTTCATGCGAATTTACGTTGTGCTCATGCACAATGCGATAAGGAGTCGTCCCGTGCCCCGCATCCATTTCCATCAGCAGCTCGAGCAGTTGAAGGACAAGCTGTTGGCCATGGCCGCGCTCTCGCAGCAGGCTGTGGAGTACGCCGTGGACGCGTACCTGGAGCGCGATGAGCGGCTCGTCACCTTCGTCCGCGAGAACGAGGCGGCCATCAATATGGCCCAGCGCGATGTCGATGAAATGGCCTATGAGCTGCTGGCGAAGGAACAGCCTATGGCCATCGATCTGCGCTTCATCCTGTCCGTGATCAAGATCAATGCGGATCTGGAGCGTATCGGCGACCAGTCGATGAGCATTGCACGTCGTGCGGAGGACATGCTCCGCGTTCCCGCCGCGACCCTGCCCGTCGACATTGCAGCCATGGGAACACACGCGACCGACATGATCCGTCGCGCGGTTCAGTCTCTGATTGAGGCCGACGCTCCGCTGGCCGAGTCTGTCCGCGAGATGGATGACGACATCGATCATATGAACCGCACCGCGCATTTGGACCTGATCCAGGTGATGCAGCAGTCGCCGGATGCGAGTCTGCAGGCTCTGAACGCCGTGATCACTGCGCGCAACCTGGAGCGTATTGCCGACCACGCCACCAACATTGCAACCGACGTCATCTTCTGGGTGCGCGGCGCCGATGTACGGCATCAGCTCGCTCTGGCTGAGTAAGCGGAATCTCCTCCAACCCCGGTCGCGTCCGCCGCATCTTCGTTTCATCAGTCCTTCACAGACTTGCTTGCCCAAAGGACGTGTCCCGCATGATGCCGCATGCCCGTTGCTTGCTCCTTCCTGTTCTCGCCATCGCCCTGTTGTCCGCGGGTGCGCAGCAGGCATCTCCGCGGCCCAAGCCTTCTGCCGCTGTTCCCGCACGCAACATCGCTATTCATTTCGATCCGCAATCGACGGAGATCCACTTCAAAGTGGGCGGTTTGCCGCGCGATGTCCGGGGAACCTTCCAGTTCAAAGGCGGCGCACTCGCCATCGATCCCGATTCAACGCTCGCCCAGGGAGAGTTGCTGGTAGACGCCACCACTGGCCGCACTGGCAACGGAGCCCGTGACAAAGAGATGCAGGAGGAGGTGCTCGAGAGCAAGCGCTACCCGTCCATCTTCTTCCACGCGGAGCATCTGCGCGGGGAGGTGCCCAAGGCGGACGGTTCTTCGGATGTGATTGCCGAGGGAATGCTGAATATCCATGGCGCCGACCATTCCTTGCAGATGAAGGTGCACCTGGTCCGCGTGGGCAACACGCTTAGCGCCACCACGCACTTCAGCGTTCCTTATGTGGAGTGGGGAATGAAGAACCCGCGCGGTTCCTTTTTCCACCTCAGCAAGACGGCGCAGATAGATGTGAATGCAAAAGGAACCATCCGCACCGTCGTGACCACCAACGGTGAACAATCGAGCGACAGCGATCAGGAGGGTCCCAGTTAATAGAAGAAATTGGGGTCAGGCATTTCCCGCGTTCTACTGATCCTGGTCGCACCGCCGACTCTAGCTGGCTGGCGCGTTGAGCTGCTGGATCAGTTGGAACAGGAATGTGCCGACCAGCGCTGCCGACATGACGCAGGTAGCGACGGTCATGAAGCGTACGGCCGGCTGCACCTTGCGCACGCGGGCCAGGATGGTCTCCTGTTCCTTGTGCTGATGGTCGTTGCAATCGCCCAGGAAGAGGCAATCCTCTTCGTAACGGGTTAGGGTGGAGCGGTAGGCAAGCAGTGCAAGCAGGACGGTTGCAGCGACTGCCCAGACGATGAAGACGATGGTCAGGTAGTGCATACAGCACCTCCGTTCATCCGTGAGCGGTCCCAATGCCGGTGCCAGATGCGGCAAGCCCTGCTTTACCAGCCGGTCTCTGGGGGAAAGAGGGGCCGTTCAGGAGTGAAAGTAGTCTTTTTGCTGTACCGTTGACAACGTATTTCAGGGTTTATTTTCGGTATATGCAATGTGTAGGAAGATAACTGACTAGTTATTGCCAGGAAGTTATGCCCGCGCGAAATAGAAGCTTGCGGCATGCTCCTTGGAGGACTCTCCGTCCGGCCCCGATTTCCTTGTTGTCGCCTGGAATCTGCATCTGAGGCCAGCCTGGGAGGCGGCATTGCTCATCACAAGCTGTGGATTGGTCCCTCCGCGGAGAGACCGAGCCAAGGACACCGGCTGTAACCTACGGAGACTATGCGGATGAAGAACGTGCTCGTACCTCGTCGCTCTTTCGATATTGCGGCAATCTGTGCCCTTGGCATACTGGCGGCCGCGCTCATTGGTTGTACCAACAGCTCGACCAACCAGAACGATCAGGAAATTCGCCAGAAATCGGCCGAAGCGACACGGGACGTCCAGAAGGGTGCAAAACAGCTTGCCGCCGGGACCAAGGTTGCGGCGGCCAAGGCTGTAGATGGCGTAAACGCAGTCGCGCAGGGTGTGAAGGATGGCGTAAGTAGCAACAACCAGGATGAGAGCAGCGACTTGGTGGATATCAACAGCGCCTCGACCGCGAGCATTGCCATGCTGCCGGGCATCAGCATCCGCAAGGCCCACGATATTGTTGAGGGTCGGCCCTATCACAATGCACACGCATTGGTGCACCGCGGACTGCTGACCCAGGAGCAATACGACCGCATTGCGAGCAAAATCACCGCCAAATAGCAGCCTCGGAAGAAGCAGCGATTCTGCCAATCCTGCGACGAATTGCTCCACTTCGCATCTGTGTATGTAGGGCGGCAATTCGGATAAAACTTGTCCGGGATTGACTGCCGTCTTAAAATAGGGAGAAGCATCTCCAGGGGAGAACCAGAGATATGGCAACCATCGCCCAGCCTTTGACCGACCAGTCCAACGCGCCCAAGCAGGCGCCCCTTACCCTGACCGATGGGGCCATCACCAAGGTGCGCGAGATCATGGCGACACAGGACCCCCTGCCGGCCGGGCTACGCATCGGCGTGGTAGGTGGCGGGTGTTCGGGCTTTCAGTACTCGATGTCTTTTGAGAATCAGGCCGGCATGATGGATAAGGTCTTCAACTTCGATGACATGAAGGTTTTCGTGGACGCGACCTCGCTGATGTACCTGAACGGCTGCGTGGTCGACTACGTGGAAACCCTTGAAGCGGCCGGCTTCAAGTTTGAGAACCCGAACGTGAAGAGCACCTGCGGCTGCGGGTCTTCCTTCAGCGCATAAGTTTCGGGCGAATCTGCCCAACCAAGCCCCTGGCCATGGCCAGGGGCTTTTCTGCTGTAACCTGAAGGCGCGCATGAAGGCCCTGCTGCTCTCCGAATATAAAAATCTGGCCCTCGCAGAGCTGCCTACTCCCAGTCCCGGTGCCGGCGAGGTGCTTATCCGCGTCGCGGCCTGCGGAATATGCGGCAGCGACGTCCATGGCTACGATGGCAGCTCCGGGCGGCGCATTCCGCCTATTGTGATGGGCCACGAGGCTGCCGGCGCGGTTGCGGCTGTGGGTGAAGGCGTCACCGGTTATCGTGCTGGCGACCGCGTCACCTTCGACTCCACCGTCTACTGCGGTGTCTGCGAGTTCTGCCAGCGTGGTGAGGTCAACCTTTGCGACAATCGCCAGGTCGTGGGCGTCTCCTGCGGCGACTATCGCCGTGCCGGCGCGTTTGCTGAATATGTAACCGTACCTGAGCGCATTCTCTATCGCCTCCCAGAGGATCTCTCCTTTGCGGACGCAGCGATGCTCGAAGCTGTTTCCGTTGCCATCCATGCTGTGCGTGTTGCCGAGGTCGCGGGCGGTGAGACGGCGCTAGTCATCGGCGCGGGCATGATCGGTCTGCTCATCCTGCAGGCCGCGCGCGCTTCCGGCTGTTCGCGCATCTTCGTTACCGATGTGGATGCCACGCGCCTCGAACTGGCGCGATCGCTGGGTGCGGACGCGGTCATCCAAGGCTCCGTAACTGACAGCTCCGACGAATCGCTGACGTCGCGTATCGAACAGCTCACCAATGGCCGCGGCGTCGACATGACCTTTGAAGCCGTCGGCCGTCCGGAGACGGTCGCAGGTGCGATCGACTGCACACGCAAAGGCGGCACAGTCGCACTTGTCGGCAACATCTCACCCGAGGTTACGATCCCGCTGCAGAAGGTGGTGACGCGACAGATCCGTCTGCAGGGCTCCTGCGCCTCAGCCGGTGAATATCCGCAGGCCATGGAGTGGATTGCCGCCGGAAAAATCAAGGTCGCGCCGCTCATCACGGCGGTTGCACCGCTCGAAGACGGACCTTCGTGGTTCGCACGTCTCTATGCCCGCGAACCGAACCTCATGAAGGTGGTCCTCGATCCCAGAGCTGGTCAGAATCAGGAAGGCGCGCCAGCGTGAATCCTGGCCCAGATACGATGTTCGATCTCACCGGTCAGGTGGCGCTGGTCACCGGAGCCAGCCGCGGTCTTGGCCAGCACTTTGCGCGTGCGTTGGCGCGGGCTGGCGCAGACCTCATCCTCACCAGCCGGCGGACGGACGATCTCGCACCATTTGTTGCCGAGATCGAGTCACTCCTCCGCCGCGCATATCCTGTCGCGCTCGATGTGCGCAGTCAGTCCAGCATCCTTAGCATGGCGGAGCAGGTACATGCCGTGTTTCCGCAGGTCCACATCCTGGTGAACAACGCCGGTTGCAATGTCCGGAAGCCCGCGCTCGATGTCTCGTGGGACGATTGGAATCTCGTACTTGACACCAATCTGCGCGGCACCTTCTTTGTCGCGCAGGCCATCGCGCGCGGGATGGTGCAGCATCGCTACGGCCGCATCATCAACATCGGCTCCGTTACCAGCGTCTTCGGCTATGCGGGCCTTGCGCCTTACGGTGCCAGCCGCGGCGGCGTTCGCCAACTTACCATGAGCCTTGCCGATGACTGGGGGCCGCACGGCATCACCGTCAACTGCCTCGCGCCCGGCTGGTTTCGCACCGCGCAGAATCAGGTCCTTTATGAAAACCAGGCGTGGGTGGAGTATCTCGTCGACCGCATTCCCATGAAGCGACCCGGCGATGTGCACGACCTCGACGGCGCCATCGTTTTTCTAGCCTCTGAATCCAGCCGCTACATCACCGGCCAGACGCTCTTGGTCGATGGCGGTATCTCCACCGGTGCTACGCGCGCCACGGTTTCACACCCCAGCAAAGGCAACAACTCATGATGCTTCGTCTCCGCTTGCTTCTCGTCTTGGTGGCCACAGTCGCAGCTGCACTTTCGTTGAATGCGCAGGGAGCCGCTGGCGGCAAGCTTCGCGTCTACTTCATCGACGTCGAGGGTGGTCAGTCGACCCTGTTTGTCACTCCTGCGGGGAAGTCACTGCTGATTGATACCGGCTGGCCCGGCAACAACTTTCGCGATGCCGA
>DASXGY010000302.1:0-10795 GCA_036488835.1 Acidobacteriaceae bacterium | reverse complement strand
GATTTTGGTCTCGGCGATGCCGTTGATGCCGCCGCCGAGGCGAAGGATGATCTCGTCCGCAAACTTGTGGGCGATCAGACGCGCATTGTCCTGGGTCGCCACTTCGCCGTATTGCTTGCCGACGATCGCAGGTGCGCCTGCTTCCTTCACGTCCACCAGGAAGCCGCTGACGTTCAAACGGCCACCCTGCACGGCAAGCGAGCCAAGCGCCAGCATGGCTGCATTGGCGGGTGCGGCCGACCACTGCGCGAGGTTCACTTCAGCAGGCGTTGCCGGGGTCACGGGCGGAGCCAGGGCCTTCGAAACCATGTCGAAGAGACCGGCATTCGCGAGGTCGTTGTAGAGGGTGTTATCGAAGGTCGCCTTGAGGACGGGCGTCTGCGGATCGGTTGAACTGGGCTTGAAATCGGCCGCGGCCATCCGGATCTTTTCGACGCCGAGATTGGAGCCGGTCCGTACCCAGTCCTGTGCATGGGCGGTGGAGGCGATGGGCAGAAGCAGAAGGAAGAAGAGGACCGGATACAGGGAGGATCGTGATTTTTGTCTGGTTGCGGATGTTTTCACTTGGGGGTAGATCTCCTCAGCGACCTGTGAATTCACAATAATATGACACCTGCAACGTGGAACCCGTATAACCCGAAGGGAGTGGACCGTAACTGTCAACACGCTGCACCGCCCGCATACACGATTGGTCGAGCGATGCGGAACCGCTGGATTCGCCGACTTTGACGTCGGAGGGCGCGCCGTCACGCGAGAGCGTGAAGTATATATAGGCCTTCGCGCCGCTGGGTGTGGAAGGATCCACCTCCTGCTTCAGCCAGTTTTCCTGAGTTTTGCGCTGAATGATCGCGACATAGTAGGGGAAGCGGAAACCGCCACCGCCGGTGACGGAGACGGGTGCGGCGGGCGCCGCCGCCTGCTGTTGCGCCATTGACTGCGGCAGGCTGGACTGCTGTTGCTCGCCGAACTGCGCACGATCCTTGGGCTGCTGTTGTGGTTGCGGATGCTTTTGTTGCTGTTGCGGCTGAACTTCTTTCTTCGGCGGCGGTTCCTTCTTTGGGGGCGCCTTTACGGGAATAGGAATCGCCTTGAGGTCTGGCGCGGGCACCGTTTCCTGCTTCTCGATCGCCGGGGCAGGACTCGGGTTCTCGGTAGCCAGCACATTGTCGGTCGGCTTCTGGATCTGGGGCAGCGGGATGGAAGGCGCATTCGATACCAGGTTGGCTTGAATGGCGCCATCGAGGTTCTGGCCCCACTCGTTGCCGCGGATGCGGCTGTGCAGCCAAACGGAGGAGACCAGCGCCCCAATCACAACGAGATGCAGACCAAAGGACTCTGCGAAGGGCACGCCGAACGGCGCGCGCCGTTCGTATCGTTCTTCGACATCGATCGGCATCCCTGATCCTGCTCCTATTTCTGACCGGTGTTCTGACCCGGCGCGTTGGTGAGCGGTTGGGTCACGATCGAAACATTCGTGATGCCGGCCTGCTTCACCGCGTCCATGACCGAGGCAAAGGCGCCGAAAGGCACACGCTCATCGGCGCGGAGGTAAACGATCTGCTTGGTTGGGTCCTGGTCCGGATGATGCAGGGCCTGCGGGATTTCGTTGACATTGATGGGGTGGTCGCCAAGAAAGACGCGCTGATCGCGATCGATGGTGATGACCTCATGCTGCTCGGTGGCCTCGCGCACGGTGCGCGTCTTGGGCACCGCGACATCGATGCCGGATTGAAGTACGGGCGCGGTGAGCATGAAGATGACGAGCAGCACCAGCACCACGTCCACCAGCGGGGTGATGTTGATGTCCGCCATGGACGACTTGGTGCGGCCGCCGGAATCAGTAAACGCCACGGCCGGGCTCCTGCATGGCCTCGCGCGGCCCCAGATCGCGGCCGGCGCGCTCACGTTCCAGTGGATCCTGCTGCGGCCGCAGCGTGATCTCCTCCATGCTGTTCAGCAATTCGCGGGCAAAGTCGTCCATGCGCGAGCCAAACTCGCGGATGCGCGCCGAAAACTGGTTGTAGGCAACGACGGCGGGGACGGCGACGACCAGACCCGCAGCGGTGGTGATAAGCGCCTCCGACACACCTGGTGCGACGGCGCGCAGTGTCGCAGCACCCGCGGTACCCAGACCGTGGAATGCCTTCACGATACCCATGACGGTGCCGAAGAGGCCGACGAAGGGAGCGGTGGCTGCAATGGTGGCCAACCAGGAGAGCCGCTGCTCCATGAAGGTGAGGGCTTCGCTTGCAGCGGACTGCGCGGTGCGTTCGAGCGCAGTGATGTTGCGGGGTGGGCCGTAGCCGCCGGTCTGGCGGCGATAGGTCTCGTAGACCTCGTCAAAGACATTGACCAGGGGGCTTGGCTTGTATTGCTCGGAGATCGCGCCGATCTCCTGCAGGCGCGCTGCCTTGCGGAAGGCGCGCAGGAAGGCACGGCTCTGGCTGCGTGCGCGGCGAAAGCCAATCCACTTGCCCAGAATGATGGCCCAGGAGAAGAGACTGGCAAAGGCGAGAAGTCCGAGGACGGTGAGAGCGATCGGTCCGCTGTTCCGCAGCATCTCCAGGATGGCATCGCTGGAATGCGCGGAGGGCAACGGCGCGCCCTGGTCGTCGCCCTGAAAGAGCAATAGGATTGCAAAAAAAATCGGTTGGGCTATCATCTGCGGCTCCTAGAAAGGGTAGCAGGAAGCAACCCCAGCGGATAGGGATTGCAAGGTGACGAAAGGGCTACTCCATACCGTCACGCAGAGGAGAGAGCCGCAGCCGTCCAGGTAGCCCTGGCTCTGCTATGCTCGGCCTCGGAAGGGCCTATGTTGCTGGAGTTGCAAGCGGAAAACTATGCGGTGATCGATCATGCCACCGCCGCGCTGGGCCCTGGACTGAATCTGCTGACGGGTGAGACCGGCGCGGGCAAATCGATTCTGGTGGACGCGCTGGCGCTTCTGCTGGGCGGCAAGGCGTCGAGCGAGGTGGTGCGACACGGCGCGGAGAAAGCAGTCGTCTCCTGTGTCTTTGAGGCCACAGATGAGGCGGAGCGCATTCTGGAAGCGCACGGCATCGATACGGGGGACGGCCAGATCCTGCTGCGGCGCGAGATCGCCGTCTCCGGCAAGGGTCGGGTCTTCGTGAACAATCAGCCGGCGACGGCGGCGGTCTTGAAGCTGCTCGCGCCGGAACTGGCCCTGATTCATGCCCAATCGGAGACCCTGGCCGGCTTCGATCCCACGCAGCAGCGGCTGCTGCTGGATCGCTTCGCCGGCATCTCGAGCGAAGCGGCGCGCGCAGCCTACGCGGCCTGGCGCGCATGCGCGGACAAGCTGCAATCGCTGGAGAGCGATGAGCAGGAGCGCTTGCGCATGGCCGACCTGTGGCGCTTCCAGTCGCGTGAGATCGAGACAGCCGGACTCCGAGATGGGGAAGATGGGCAGCTGGAGACAGAAAAGCGCGTGCTGAATAACGCGGAGAAACTCTACGCGGCAGCGATGAGCGCCTATGAACAGCTCTACGACGGCAACAATGCGGCGGAGGCGTCGCTGCGTGCTGCCCAGCGTCATCTGGAGGAGTTGGCGCGCTATGAGCCGCGCTTTGGCGATGGGGCGCACCAGTTGGCGTCGGCACGCGCCACGGTAGAAGACGTAGCCGAGACGGTGCGCGAGTTCGGTGAGGGCATTCAGGGCTCGCCCGAGCGGTTGGCTGAGATCGAAGACCGGCTTGCTCTGCTGGACCGTCTGAAGCGCAAATATGGCCCGGGTGTTGCCGAAGTGATTGCCTACGGGCAGGATGTCGCCAGCAAGCTAAGCGAAATTGACAACCGCGATGCGGTGCTGGCGGATTTGCGGAAGCAGCTTGCCGATGCAGCGGCAGCCTATCGCCGCGAAGCCGAGCTGCTGACGGCGGCGCGCACGGCCGCCGCGAAGAAGCTGGCTGCACTGGCAGAGCGGCAGATCAATGACTTAGCGATGAAGGCACGCTTCGCTGTCGAGGTGCAGGCACAGAAGGCGGAGGCGGACTGGTCAGCTCACGGATGGGACGCGATCGGCTGCAGCATCGCAACGAATGCCGGTGAGCCACTCAAGGCGCTGGACCAGATTGCCTCCGGCGGCGAGATGAGCCGCGTCCTGCTCGCTTTGAAGGTCAGCGTGGAGGAAGGAGCGGCGCGCGCCGGTAAGGGGAAACGCAAGGCGTTGCTGCCACGCACGCTGGTCTTTGACGAGATCGATATCGGTATCGGCGGCCGGGCAGCGGAAGCCGTGGGACAGAAACTGAAGGTGCTCAGCCGCTCGCAACAAGTTCTGTGCGTCACACATCTGCCACAGATCGCCGCTTTTGCCACCCAGCACTTCGTCGTCGAAAAGCGGGAAGAGAAGGGCCGGACGCGCACTGCCGTCCGCAGCCTGACGCAGGCCGAACGCGTGGAAGAAGTAGCGCGCATGCTGAGCGGAGCCAAAAAGTCGGAAACGTCTGTGCGCCATGCCGAGCAGATGCTTGCCGAGGCTGCCGGCGTCTGAGGGGAATCAGCACTGCAAATGGTGCATTCTTGCCTGACAGGCCGTCCCCGGACCGGTATACTAAGGCTTGTGACTTCCTACTCTATCGACTCCCCTGCTGCTGAGCCTGTAGCCGACCAACCGAACGCGACAAAGCGGGTCATGCTCTTGAAGCCGCGTGGCTTCTGCGCTGGCGTGGTGCGCGCAGTGGATATTGTTCGGATCGCGCTCGAGACCTTTGGCGCGCCCATTTACGTGCGTAAGGAGATTGTTCACAACAGCTTCGTGGTCAATGAGTTAGCGGAGAAGGGCGCAATCTTCGTCGAAGACATCGACGATGTGCCCGAGGGAATGCGGGTCATCTACTCCGCGCATGGGGTGTCGCCGGCGGTGCGGCAGCGCTCCAAGGAGCGTGGTCTGAAGGTGATTGATGCGACATGTCCGCTGGTCACCAAGGTACATGTCGAAGCAGTAAAGTTTGCCCGGCAGGGCTACTCGCTGGTGCTGATCGGGCATCGCGACCACGACGAGATCGAGGGAACGCTGGGCGAGGCTCCGGACGTAACCCAGGTAGTTTCGTCGGCGCAGGAAGTGGCGTCGCTCCAGGTGCCTGATCCAAACCGCGTAGCCTATCTGACGCAAACCACTTTAAGCCTCGATGAGGCGCGGGACATCATCCAAGCATTAAAGGAGAAGTTTCCGAACATCGTGGGGCCGCATTCGCAGGATATCTGCTATGCGACGGAGAATCGGCAGGTCGCGGTGAAGAACGTGGCTCACGCGGCGGACCTGGTTCTGGTGGTGGGGTCCACGAACAGCTCGAACTCGAACCGGCTGGTCGAGGTGTCGCGCAACCTGAATACGGTGGCGCATCTAATAGACAACTCAAACGCGATCCAGCCTGCCTGGCTGCAGGGGGTTTCGACGGTTGCGGTGACAGCGGGTGCTTCGGCCCCGGAGATTCTGGTCTCAGAAGTGGTTGCATATCTGCGCGAGAAGGGTTTTGGGACGGTCGATGAAGTGGAAGTAATGCCGGAGAACGTGCGCTTCGGACTTCCCGCGGAGATCGTGCAGGCGATAGGACCGGCGGCAGTCGCTGCCCGGTAAGAGCATTTCCGTCGCTTTGGGCTAACAGGGATTTGATGTCTAGCGCGGTCTTTGCTCGAAGATGGGCCACAGTGACAGTAACGGTTGCTGACAGGTCTAGGTGTACGGGAAGACTGTTTTCGTTGCGAAAGAGATGGCATGAATCGAACTGTGGATGAGAACCCGCTGAGGGCTCCTGTGCAGCAGATGCAGCCGCCCGCGGCGCAGCCAAGGTTTGGGCGCATCGACGCTGGCCTGGACCAGGTAGACGAGGCAGTCGAGGCTTCGAAACAGCACATCTTTGAAATGCAGCAGGAGGACGGCCACTGGGTCGGCGAACTCGAAGCTGATGGCATGCTGGAGGCGGATTACATCTTCCTTCATACATTGCTGGAGACAGACGATTCTACGATCCGTGGGCGCATGCAGCGCGCGCTCACCGAAATGCTGCGCTACCAGAACGAGGACGGCAGTTGGAGCATCTATCCCGGCGGCCCGGGCAACATCAGCCTGGCAGTGAAGTGCTACTTCGCCTGCAAGCTGATGGGGATCTCTGGTGAAGAGCCGCTGATGGTGAAGGCGCGTGCGTGGATCCGGGCGCGTGGCGGCGTGGTGAAGTGCAATACGTTTACAAAGATCTATCTTTGTGCGCTGGGACAATACGACTACGATGCCGTGCCGGCCATTCCGCCGGAGATTGTGCTCGCGCCGAAGTGGTTCTACTTCAACATCTACGAGATATCTTCGTGGTCGCGCGCGATCCTGGTGCCGCTCTCTATCGCCTACGCCAAGAAGCCATTTAAAAAAATTCCGATGGAGCGCAGTATCGATGAGCTCTTCGTGGGTGGCCGCGACAAGGCCAGCCTGAAGCTGCGCTGGAATCGGGACAAGGTGGTCAGTTGGCGGAACTTCTTCCTGCTGCTCGACCGCATGGTGCATTGGGCAGAGCGAGTGCACATCCGCCCCTTGCGCGCGATGGCGCTGCGCAAGGCGGAGAAGTGGATGCTCGAGCGTTTCGAGATGTCCGACGGCCTGGGAGCGATCTATCCGGCGATGATGAACGCGATCATCGCGCTGCGCGTACTCGGCTATTCGGAAGACGATCCGCACTTCATCCGCGCGATGGATGAGTTCGAGAAGCTGGGCATCGATGAGCCGCAGGGAACGCCGGATTACACCGAGCCGACCTTCCGCATGCAGCCGTGTGTCTCGCCGGTGTGGGATACGGCGCAGATGGTCTACGCGTTGGGGGAGGCTGGCGTTTCGCGTACCGACCCTCGTCTGCTGAAGGCGGCCGACTGGATGCTTTCAAAGGAAGTGCGTCACAAGGGCGACTGGGCAGTGAAGGTGCGCAATGCGCAGCCCGGCGGCTGGTACTTCGAGTACAACAACGAGTTCTATCCGGACACCGACGATTCTGCGCAGGTACTGCTCGCGTTGAATAAGGTGGACAATCCGCGCGAGCGTTATCAATATGACGTGTCGCGGCGCGCCATTGACTGGGTCTTCGCCATGCAGTGCAAGAACGGCGGCTGGGCGAGCTTCGACAAGAACAACACCAAAATGATCTTCCAGCACATTCCATTTGCCGATCACAATGCGATGCTGGACCCGCCGACCGTCGACATCACGGGAAGGATCCTGGAGATGCTTGCCACCTATGGCTACACGCGTCGGGACAAGCGGATCGAGCGGGCGATTCAGTTCGTGCTCAAGGAGCAGGAGCCGGATGGAAGCTGGTTTGGCCGTTGGGGGGTGAACTACCTCTACGGCACCTTCCTGGTGCTCCGCGGCCTCGAAGCGATCGGAATCTGGAATCACGAGCCGGAGATCCAACAGGCGGCGGAGTGGATCCGCTCGGTGCAGAATGCGGACGGAGGCTGGGGCGAGAGCTGCCACAGCTACGACGATCCAATCACTCGCGGAGTCGGCGTAAGCACGCCATCGCAGACGGCGTGGGGAATACTCGGTTTGCTTGCGGCGGGCGACAACCGCAGCGACTCCGTTGCCAAGGGAGTGCGCTGGCTGCTGGAACGGCAGCGCGCAGACGGCTCCTGGGACGAGAGCATGGGCGAGGGCAAGACGCGTGAAGCCATCATTACCGGCACCGGCTTCCCGCGGGTGTTCTATCTCGCCTATCACACCTATCGCGATGTGTTTCCATTGCTGGCCCTGACGAACTATCGCCGGGCCATGAGCGCGCCAGCCGAATAGCCGGCTGCGCCAACCAACACGCTGCTGCGTGGACGGAGAATGTAACTATGGCAGTACCGATTTCGCAGATGTGGACCGTGGCCACCTATGTACTGAAGCAGCGGGTACTGGGCCGCGAGCGTTACCCGCTGGTTCTCATGCTGGAACCGCTATTCCGTTGCAACCTGGCATGTGCCGGCTGCGGCAAGATCCAGTATCCGGCCCATATCCTGAAGCAGGAACTGACTCCGGAGGAGTGCTTCCGTGCCGTGGATGAATGCGGGGCGCCCATGGTTTCCATTCCGGGCGGCGAGCCCCTTATGCACCCGCAGATCGTTGACATCGTCGAGGGACTGATCGCACGCAAGAAGTACATCTATCTGTGCACCAACGCGCTGCTGCTGAAGGAGAAGATCGGACTTTTCAAACCGAGCAAGTACCTTACCTTTTCTGTCCATCTGGATGGGCAAAGGGAGCACCATGATTTATCGGTCTGCCGCGAGGGCGGCTATGACCAGGCAGTTGCAGGCATCCGCGAAGCGGTGGCTCGCGGCTTTCGCGTGACGACGAACACGACGCTCTTTGACGGCGCGGACCCTAATAGCGTGCGTGCCTTCTTCGACGAGGTGATGTCGTTCGGTGTCGAGGGCATGGTGTTGAGCCCGGGCTATACCTACGATAAGGCTCCGGACCAGAAACACTTCCTTGGCCGTGCGCGGTCGCGCAGGCTGTTCCGCGCGATCCTGTCCAACCGCAGGAAGGAGTGGAAGTTCAACATGTCGCCACTGTTCCTCGAATTCCTGATGGGCAAGCGCGACTACCAATGCACGCCGTGGGGTTCGCCCGCATTCAACATTTTCGGCTGGCAGAAACCCTGCTACCTGCTGCAGGACGGCTATGCCGATACCTACCGTGAGTTGATTGAAACTACTGACTGGAGCCACTACGGGACTGAGAGTGGCAATCCCAAATGTGCGAATTGCATGGTGAGCTGCGGTTATGAGCCGTCCACGGTACACCATGGCTTCACCTCGCTGTCCGGCTTCTGGGGCATGGTAAAGGCCACCCTCTCCAGTGCTTACAAAGATCGCGGAGCCTTGGACTTGCTGAATCAGCCGCTCGAGCATGGCCGCGCACCATTGGTACAGATCGCTTCGTCACCAAGCAACGAGTTGGAAGGGTCGCACGTATGAGCGAGCAGATTGTTGAGGGAGTACCTTCTCCGGACACGCAGGAGGTGGCTGCAGGGTTTGAGCATGAACAGCTGGAGGGCTGGATCCCACAATTGACGAGCGAGGAAGAATTGCGCATCGCCCTGGAGAAGGCCTTCGACTATCGTGGCGATATCCAATTGACCTTGAAGGATGGCAGCGTTGTCGAAGGCTATGTGTTTGATCGCCGGTCTGCCGCTACACTCGCCGGCTCCACAGTGCGGGTGATCCCGGCCAAGGAACGGAGCAAGCGCACCATTCGCTACGCCGACATTGCGGCTCTGGCCTTTACCGGCCGCGATACCGCAGCGGGCAAGAGCTTCGAAGCCTGGATGAAGAAGTACCGGGAGAAAAAGGCAGCTGGCGAAAAGGGCATCGGAATCGAAGCCGAGAGCCTCGATTAAGCTTCCGCGACAGCCTCTCACTCTGCCTCGATCCTGCTCACCTGATCACCCATGAACGTCTTCCTGACAGGAGCAACCGGCTTCGTTGGCAGTCATGTGGCTCGCGCGTTTGCCGCGCAGGGTGCACGGCTGCATCTGCTTGTCAGATCCACCAGCCGTCTCGATAACCTGGAAGGGCTTTCAGCGGGGACAGTGATCGGCGACCTTCGCGATCCCAAAAGCTTTCGTTCTGCACTGAGCGACTGCGAGGTGCTGGTCCATGTGGCGGCTGACTACCGTCTGTGGGTACGCGATCCCCAGGCGATGTACGCGGCGAATGTGGACGGCACGCGCAACCTGCTGGCGCTGGCCCGCGAGGTTGGGGTGAGGCGGGTTGTCTACACCTCGAGCGTGGCGACGATGGGATTTCGCAAGGACGGCACCATCGTGGATGAGAGCACGCCCGTCTCCTTAGAGGATATGATCGGGCATTACAAGCGCTCCAAGTACCTTGCCGAGCAGGAGGCGATCGTTGCGGCACGAGACGGCCAGCAGGTGATCGTGCTGAACCCGACGACTCCGATCGGGGCCAACGATATCAAACCGACTCCGACAGGACAGATCGTCGTCGATTTTCTCAATCGCAAGTTTCCCGCGTATGTGGACACGGGGCTGAATCTGGTGGATGTCGATGAAGTGGCGCGCATGCACGTGGCAGCTCTGGAGCTCGGCGAACCCGGGGAACGATACATCCTGGGTGGCGAGAACCTCTCCCTGAAGCAGATACTGGACAAGATGTCTGCCATTACCGGCATACCGTCGCCCAGCATGGAGGTGCCGCACGCGGTGGCGATGGCGTTTGCATTCTTCGATGAGATGGTGACGGGGCGGCTGCGCGGCAAGGAACCACGGGCTACGGTGGAGGCGGTACGGATGGGAAAGAAGAAGATGTTTGCCTCCTCAGCGAAGGCGGAGCGTGCGCTGGGCTTCCGGATTGTGCCGGTGTATGCGGCGCTTCGGGCGGCGATCGACTGGTTTCGCGCGCACGGATATGCGCCTGCCACATGAGCCATCGGATCGGCATTATCGCAGCGCTCTCCGGGGAGTTGAAGCCCCTGGTGAGCGACTGGTCGCCGCAGCCCGACGGGGCATTTCTGACACAACGGGGCGACGTCGCGTTGATTGCGGTCGCGAAGGGCATTGGTATTGTGCGCGCAGAGCAGGCGGTCTCCATCGCGGAGACCTATGGGAGCTTGAACGCGCTGGTGTCGATTGGCTGGGCGGGGGGAGCCTCCTGCGGAGTGCAGCCGGGAATGGCCTACGAGGTGGGTGAGGTGATCGATCCGGCCAGTGGCGAGCGGTATGCCACGTCAGCGGGCCCGAGTCCCATCAAGCTGGTGACGTTGGATCACGTCGCGGGACGAGAGGAGAAA
>DASXGY010000275.1:0-6487 GCA_036488835.1 Acidobacteriaceae bacterium | reverse complement strand
GTATTGGCGCCGGGAGCGATGATCTGCGCATCCGGCCCGGCAGTCACATCGAAGTTGGTGTTGCCGGGATATCCCTGCCAGGTGAAGGTGGCGACTGCGCCCGCGGGCAGGGTGTAGGTGAAGTTCTGGTCATGCCAGTTGATGGTGAAGGTGCTCGCCGATGACGCTGCATTCAGGACCAGGACGGCGATCGATCCATCCGGGTTCTTGAACGCTACGTCTTCCACGTTGCCGGAGCCGAAGGTGTTCGACGCGATGCGATAGGCGCCGGTCTGCACGTATTTGGAGAGGTGGCCGAGCACGTAATACTCGACATTCTTTTCGACGGTTGCGGGTGTGGTGCTGGTGTCTATCGTGACCACACCGCGGCAGTCTGTGCATCCATTCTGTACCGTCGGGCCGCCCGTCTGGTCCAGCGCCATGTTCCACAGCGTGACACTCTTCGCCCAGTTGCGCAGCACGTTGATGACATCGCCCTCCACCATGTTGGGAAGATTTGTTGCGAAGTCCGGAGCGTAGTAGCCGCCGGTGCATTCGGTGAACCAGATCGGCATCTCCGGATAGGCATTGTGGATCGCATTCTGCGCGTCGGCTACGTTGCCCGCATAGCAGTGAAACGATACGGCAGCCAGATCCTGCCGGACCGCAGGATCGCGCAGCAGCAATTCGGGATAAAGAGGATTGTCCCAATTGTGCTCGTAGCCGAAGATGCCGGGGGTGGCGTCGGTCGGATTTGCGTTCTGATAGTTGAAGTTCCAGGGGCGCCCATTCCAGCCCTGATTGCGGAGATGCTGCGCGCGCAACGCCGGCGCCAGATGCTGGCTGATGAAGCGGCCTTCATCGAGCGGCGTCATGAACATCGTTGGATAGCCGCTGGTCTCGTAGAGCGGCTCGTTCTGCACCGAGACGTAGTTGACAGGGATGCCATTTGCTTCGTAGGCCTGCACGAATTTCACGAAGTACTTCGCCAGCGCGTCGAAGTCGGCAGTGTTCAGTGATCCGCCGCCGGTCACGCCGCTGGTCTTCATCCATCCCGGCGGCGACCAGGGAAGGGCAAGCACCTTGATCTGCGGATTCGCTGCCAATGCCGCCTGCAGCACCGGGATGATGTACGCCTTGTCGTGGTCGATGGAGAACTGCCTCATCTGTGGGTCGGTGTCGCCCGCAGAGAGATCGTCATAGGTGTAGTTGCTGAGTGCGAGATCGGTGGCGCCCATGGGCTGACGCAGAAAACTCAGGTGGATCCCGTTCGCGCCGAACAGGGTTTGCATCAGGTCGCTTCGCTGCGCCGGCGTCAGCTTGTTCCAGACCAGGTACGCGCCCGAGTCGGTGAAGGAGGCGCCTACGCCTTCCAGGCGCTGATAGCGGACGGTGTCATCCACGTTGATGGCGAGCTGGCTGCCGGTGCCGGGGACGAAGCTCACCGCGGGCTGCGGGCTCAGCAGTGCGGACTGATCGGGATTGGTCTGGACCACGCTCACCGTCTGCCCGCAAAGCGTTGCGGCGGAGGTGAGGGTCACAAAGGGGAGAAGGAGGTGCAGGCAAAACCTGCGCAGGATGCTGGCATCGGGAGAGGCGCGCATGGGGAGGGTCCTGAGAACGGGATTTTCAACGCGCCGCAGCGGCCGGAGCGTTGGGCGGTAAGACAGTTACCACCCGGCCAGCAGGAGTGTCAAGGACAAGCGTTTGTCCTTTGGACCATATTGAAACGAGGGCGTGCCGCAGCGGGATTGGTTCAGCGGGTGCCGACCACCCGCGCTACGGAAAAGAAACAGACGGCCGCAACCGCTATAAGGCAGATGCGCACTGTCCAGCCAACAGCAGGACGGCCCAGGCGGCCAGTGTCTCCGATCTGAAAGCACTGATACAGAGCAAAGATGCCGATGCCTATGAGCGTCAGTCGCTCCAGAAAACTGAGTGCGGCTTCCATGCCATCTCCCGTTGATTGGCCCGTCGATTGGCCGTCGATTGGATAGATGCGCGGGCCCGGAGAAGGACGCAATCGCGGTCTATTCCGGAGGAGCCTTCTTCTCTTTCTCAGGTTTGTGTTTGCCAAAATACTCTTCCTGAGACTTCAACAGTTCAGTTGCGGCCTGCTTTGTGCTGTCGACCGCGTCCTGCGCGGTCTTGCGCGCGAAATCATAGTCGGGAGAGCCCGGCGGCTCCTGCAACACAGACTGCCACTTTGCGATGCGATCGAGCAGGAACTTGAGCGACTTGCGAACATCGCTGTGCGACTCGTCGTAGGCGTCCAGATTGTCATCGAGTTCATCCACCAGCCGCGTGAACTCCTCCATGCGATCGTGGATCACCATGCCCGGATGTTGGACGACCGGACGCAGCACCGCGTGGTGAATGGCATCGGTGCGGTCCTCGATGAACTTGATATAGAGCTTTACGCGTTCATTTGGCTGATCGGTAACGGCGCGGACCTGCTCCTCCTGGTCCGGAGTAAGCGGATCCTTGGAGCGTTGCGCATGTGCGCTGGCGACGACCAGGAGAAACGCAGCCGCGAACAGGAGTGCGGTGCGGGAAGTTGCTCGAAGCCTGCGCCTTGGGAGAGGGATGGGCAAATGATTCAGCGACGAAACACCTGCATCATAAGCTCATTCTGAACCTGGTTCAGATTTTTCAACGTCGACTCGAGGACTGGGCGGTCATCGAGCGCCGCCGAGTGCAAAAGCTCGTTCAGACGAAACGCGGTGCGCTCCATAAGGATTTGCGCATTCTTGAGTCGCTTGTTGTTGCTGGCTTCGGCGATGTGGATCTTCTGCGTGTAATCACGCACCGCGCGCAGTGTGGCCGTCGGATCCTCTCCCTGACTTACCTGGTGACCAGCAAGCATAGTCATCTGGTGCACCAACTCCGCATACAGGAAGCACTGATCCTTCGGCGACGCAAGGCTTGCCTTGGTGACCAAAGCAGAGAGCGCAACCGGATCAATTGGTTTGTCGTCCATGCCGGAGGCGTGGCTGAGCGGAGGGAGAAGAAGCGCGATGAACAGGAGTAGACCGATTGGACGCATAGCGCACCTCGGACTTTCCGTGCGCGGTTAGTGACCGTGTCCCAGAGCCACCAGCCGGTGTTTCGCCTGCCATTCCTCGTTTGGATACTTCCCCTGGGCGGCCGCGAGGAATCTGTCGTAATACTCAGCCGCTTGTTTCATCTGGTGCAGATTATCGTACGAAGTTGCCCACAGAAACAATGTTTCTGGAGTGTCAGCACTGATTTTTTGACGAGCCGCAAGGTCTTTCAGCACCTGCTGGTCTTGGTGAAGTTGGGAATGGGCAAAAGCGAGACCACCCCATGCTTCTTCATTCTTGGGTTCGGCCGCTGCGGCGCGTTCCAGAACGGGAACAGCAGCCGCGAACTGCTTGGTGTAGATCAGGCTCTGGCCATAGTCGGTGAGCAGACCGGCATTGTTCGGCGCCGCCTGGACGGCTTCCGCAAGCAGCGGAGCGGCCTTATCCGGTGCGCCGGTGCGCAGGTAGGTGTCCGCCAGCATGCCGGAAACGGCAGTATTTGCCGGTTGCAGCTGGTGCAACTTCTCCAGAGTCGTGACTGCTTCGGCGTCGTTGCCTTCCGCCGACAGAGCCGTGGCGAGCTGGGCGGCCAGTCCGGCGTCCTCCGGATGTTTGGCGATCGCGGCGCGTAGCAGCGGCTCGGCCTCCTGGGGCTTCTTTTGCCGCAGCAACACATGCGCCAGTCCGGATGTGGCGCCGGCAGAGCCCGGATCGGCTGCCAGGGCGCGTTGGTAGGCGGTAATCGCGTCCTCTGGATCATCGTTGGCTTCGGCAATCTGTCCGGTGAGCACCAGGTCGGCAGGCGTGTCGCTGCCTGGGACAAGCTCCAATGCCTTGAGCAGCGACTGCTTGGCAGCGGCCGGATCGCTGGCGAGCTGGAGTTGGGCAAGGCTACGCCACACCTGCGCTTTGGCTGCCTGATTGTGATTGGCGGGTTCGAGCTGGCTGGCGGTCTCAAGCTCCGGCTGTGCCTGGCCGGCCCGGTTGGTCTGGGCATAGAGCAGTCCCAGCGCGGCGTGAGATTCGAATTGCTTCGGATCGGCGGCGAGGGCCTTGCGGTATTCACGCTCTGCAGCGTCCTGCTGGCCAGTGGAGTCCTCGACGAACCCCAGGTCGAAGAGAGCGCGGGCATCGGAAGGGTGCTGCTCGAGGTAGCCCAGCAGCCCGGGCCGGGCGGCGTCATAGTCATGGGATTCGATCTTGTCCTCAGCAGCGGCAAGTTCCGGTGCGATGCCCGCCGGCTTAGCGGAAGACAGCGACGAGGACGGCGTGACCGGTTGGTCGGGATCGTGAGTTCCTGCGGGCAATGACGTCTGCTGTGCCGTCGCAGCAAGGCACGTAGATAAAAACAAGAACAACAACAACTTCATTCCATATCCTTAAACTGCTACTTCCGTACGCTCGGGAACGCTCTTCAGGACGCGGCCAAGCCAGTAACCGGTGTGCGACCCCGCTGTGGCGGCAATCTCTTCCGGCGTCCCGGTCGCCACGATCTCTCCGCCGGCGTTGCCACCTTCCGGCCCCATATCGATGACCCAGTCGGCAGATTTGATCACATCCAAGTTGTGTTCGATCACCAGCAGTGAGCCACCACCGTCGATGAGCTTGCGGAAGGCGTGGAGGAGCTTGCCGACGTCGTCGAAGTGGAGGCCGGTGGTGGGCTCGTCCAGAATGTAGAGTGTGCGCGAGCGGCCCGCTTTGCCGTTGGACGTGCGGACTGTGGCGAGGTGTGCTGCCAGCTTGACCCGCTGAGCTTCGCCGCCGGAGAGCGTGGTGGCGGACTGGCCCAGCCGCACGTAACCGAGGCCCACCTCGTCGAGCACAGCGAGCTTGTCGAGGATGCGGGGATGGCCCGCGAAGAAGCGCAGAGCTTCCTTGACCGAAAGCTGGAGCACCTCGGAGATATTCTTGCCCTTGTAACGAATTTCAAGCGTGGAGGCCTTGTAACGAGTGGCGTTGCACTCCTCGCACGGTAGCTCGACATCGGCGAGGAATTGCATCTCGACGGTGACCGTGCCGTCGCCCTCGCAGACATCGCAGCGCCCGCCCGGAACGTTGAAGGAGAAGTGGCCCGCGCCATAACCGCGGCGCTCGGCCTCCGGCTGCGACGCGAAGAGCTCGCGGATCGAGTCGAAAGCTTTGATGTAGGTGACCGGATTCGAGCGCGGGGTCCGGCCGATGGGATTCTGATCGACCAGGACGATGTCGTTCAGCCGCTCCACGCCGGTGAGTTCGCGATAGAGCCCGGTGGGATCACCGCCCTCGGTCTGGCCGAGCGCGTGGGCGACAGCGCGATAGAGCACCTGGTGGACCAGCGTGGACTTGCCCGAGCCGGAGACGCCGGTGACGCAGACCAGCAGGCCAAGTGGAATCTCAACATCGACGCCACGCAGATTGTGCACCCGGGCGCCGCGCAGGACCAGCTTTTCGCGGCCGGGCTCGCGGCGGCGGGTAGGAATCGGAATGGTAAGCGCGCCGGAGAGGTAGCGGCCGGTGAGCGAGTCGGGATTACGCTCCACCTCTTTCACTGTTCCAGCGGCCAGCAGCTTGCCTCCGTATTCGCCCGCGCCGGGACCGAGGTCCATCAGGTAGTCAGCGGATCTGAGGACATCCGGGTCGTGCTCGACGACCAGGATGGTGTTGCCCAGGTCGCGGAGGTTCTCCAGGATGCGGATGAGCTTTTCCGTATCGCGCGTGTGCAGGCCGATGGAGGGCTCGTCGAGCACGTAGAGCGCGCCCACAAGCTGGGAGCCCAGCGACGTGGCAAGCTGGATGCGCTGCGCCTCGCCGCCGGAAAGCGTGGAGGCCAGCCGATCGAGTGTCAGGTAGTCAAGACCCACGGCATCCAGAAAACGTAACCGTTGCTGCACCTCTTTCAAAATCGACCCGGCAATCTCCTCCTGCTCGCGCGTAAGCGTGAGGGCAGAGAAGAACTGGTGCGCCGCCGCAATGGTGAGCGCAGCAGCCTGGCAGATGTTGCGGCCATCCAGCAGCACCGCACGAGCCTCCGCGCGCAGCCGCTCGCCCTTGCACTCCGGGCAGCGGGCGTAGCCGCGATATTTCGATAGCATCACGCGCACGTGCAGCTTGTACTTCTTCCGTTCCATCAACCGGAAGAAGCCGTACACACCGGGAAAGCTGCCGCTGCCTTCGAGCACAAAAGCCTGCTGTGCTGCGGTCAGATCGAACCATGGCACATTGAGAGGGACACCTTCTTCGCGGCAGGCGCGTCGCAGCTCCGTCTGAAAGGGGCGATACTTCGGCCGCGTCCACGGATCGATCGCGCCGTCGTCGAGTGTCTTGCCCTTGTCCGGGATAATGAGGTCGAGATCGAAATCGATGGTATTGCCGAAGCCCTGGCAGCGCGGGCAGGCGCCATACGGATTGTTGAAAGAGAAGAGACGCGGCTCCGGCTCACGGTAGAGGCGATGGCAGTGCTTGCATTCGTACTCGCGCGAGAAGCG
>DASXGY010000253.1:0-4461 GCA_036488835.1 Acidobacteriaceae bacterium | reverse complement strand
GAGCAGGGCGAAGGCGGAGACGCTGACGCCGCCGCTGAGCAGGGCGAAGGTGCTGGTCCAGATGCGCTTGTTGATGGGCATGAGGGAGGCGAGCGGCCACGCGACGGCAAAGAGCAGTGCGCCGAAGAAGAGGAGGTCCGCAGCTTTGCTGCGCGCAGGGCGCGGCATCCGGAGCCACACGCCGGCGAGAACACCGAGCAGCGTGTTGGCGATGGCGGGCAGGGTGGAGAGCAAACCTTCCGGATCGTAGGTGACGCCGTAGCCCGGGGTGAGTCCCCAGGCCCAGAGGTGTTGTGTGGTGAAGATAGCGCGATCGATGTATGCGCCGAGATAGCCGAGTGAGTCGTAGCGTGCGGTCCCGAAACCGGGGACCGGCACATAACGCAGCAGCGCCCAGTAGCCAATGAGAATCGCGGCGATGATGGTGACCAAGAGGGCGGCGGCGCGATTGCTGGCGCATTGTGCGCTGGCTGCTGAGACGGTTTCGGCGCTGGGCGCCCGGCCAAGATCGCTGATGGCGAGGTAGAGGAGCGCAGCGGCGGCGTAGCAGAGCGCGATGCGCTGCAGGATGCCGGGGAGGCGCAGGTGATGGAGGTCGTAAGCGGGGAAGCCGTTGACCACGAGCCCAAGCACGATGAGGAGAATGGTGCGGCGGAGTATGTGTGCGATGAGTTGCCGGCGGGTAGCGCCGGGGCCGGCGCGAGGGAAGAGGCGCGCGTGGGTGGAGAAGACGATGGAGATGCCGACCATGAAGAGGAAGGCGGGGAAGATCATGTCGGTGGGTGTTGCGCCCCGCCATGTGGCGTGGAGGAGCGGCGGGAAGACAGCGGAATATGTGCCTGGATCGGTGACGAGAATCATGGCGGCGATAGTGAGTCCGCGCATGACGTCCAGGGAGAGAAGGCGGGTGTGTCCGCTGGCGGGCGAGGCGGCGGTTGTGACGCCAGAGAACGGGAGTTGCTGATGCACGGGGACGGCATGGGCTCCTCCGAGATGGGATTCGGGTGTGGAGTCATTATGCGGCTGCGCAAAGGTTTGCGCAAAGGAATTTATGAGAAGTCCGCGGATCTCCCAGCTATGCGGGCCCGGTTGCGGCTTGGTGGTGGCGATCCCAACGAAGGAGGTGCGCGGTGCACGGTTGGAGGTGATTTGCGCACGGTAGTGCTATGCATTGTGCCAGCGACCCTACGTAGGGGCGATTGCGCCTGACTGCGACGTAGACAAAAGGGAAACTTCTGCCGAAGGTCAATGTGGGAGCCAGCCGCGCGCCGCTCTTAAGGTCGAGTTAAGGGCGAGCCGCTATGCTCATCATCATTGAAGCCATACCTCATTGAAATTAGCCACACCCAGGAGCCGAAGCATGCCGCGCAATCGTCTGGCACTCGTGTCGAGCTGTCTCATCGCAATGAGCTTTACCATCCAGCAAGCTTACTCACAGACAGCTCTTCGACCGGTGGCCAAACTGGTGATGCCGTCCTCCGTGCAAGGAAAGTTCGATCATCTTGGCATCGATCAAAAAGGTGGCCGGCTCTTTGTGGCCGCGGAGAGCGCCCATCAGGTACTGGTCTTCGATCTGAAGAGCGGCAAATATCTGCGGTCGATCGAGGGAATCGAAATTCCGCACGCCATCTTTGTGCGTGAGGACCGGAACCGGATCTACGTTACGGACGGTGGCGCCGGCGCGCTGAAGGTATATGACGGTACCACATACGCTTTGCTGAAGACGATTCCGCTGAAACTGGATGCGGATTCCATTGGTTACGATCCGACGACCCACCTCCTCTATATCGACAACGGTGGTGGCGACGCGCATGAGACGTTCTCCATGCTGAGTGTGGTCGACACTACCCGCGACGTGAAAGCGGCGGATATCAAGATCGACGGCGACACGCTCGAAGCGATGGCACTGGAGAAGTCCACCGACAAGTTGTATGTGAACAATCCGGCGAAGAATCAGGTGAATGTGCTCAACCGCAAAGAGCGTTCGATGATCGCAAGCTGGCCGGTGACGCTGGGCAAGCGGAATGTGGCCATGGCGCTCGATGAGACCGGGCATCGGCTGTTCGTGGCATCTCGCAGCGGCAATATCTCGGTCTTCGATACCGCGACAGGGAAAGAGACTACGTCGATGGCGATCGGCAAAGGTGTGGATGATCTGGCGTTCGATCCGGCAGGCAAACGCCTCTATGCGCCGTGCGGTGGAGACGGCCTGATCTATGTGTACCAGCAGAGCGCCAAAGACAAATACACGCTGGCCGGGAAAGTACCATCGGGACCGGGAGGGAGAAACGCGCTGCTGGATAGATCGCTGGGGCGCTACTTTGTGATCGTCCCACCGCGGGGCACGGCGGCCGGCGCGGTCTATGCCTACGCACTCGAGTAGGGGTTGGAGATCGCTGAGCGAGAAAGACAAAACGGCCCACGATGATCGATCGTGGGCCGTTCGGCGATCAATATAGGTGATTACGCCTGAGTCGTGCGCGTAGCAGACGCCGGTCCACGTAGAGCGTTCAGACGTGACTGGCGGGACCGATATGCGGACGCGACATGGGCCGAACTATAGTCCCGGTTTCGGGTGGGTGTCCACCGATTGGCGGATGATTTTTCGCTTCTTTGGCGGTTTGCTGCAGGGTGTGGATGGTGTTACCAGGGAATGGGCGGCCGATGACCAGCCGCGGGCTTCTTCTGCACGGTCTGCTTACGTGAATTGGAGAGGGAAGGGCCGCGCCTATAATCGCCGCATGGTTGAGCAGGAGAGAGGACGCGGCAGGAAACGCCGTTACTGGAACTGGCTGCTGGCGGCGCCGCTGCTGCTGCTGGTCTATCCCGGTATGTATGCGCGGTCGGCGCCGGCGCTGTTGGGCTTTCCTTTCTTCTACTGGTACCAGTTTGCCGTGGTGGTTGCGACCGCCCTGCTGACAGGCGTGGTGTACTGGCTGACGCGCCGTGGGGTGGATGAGCACGAGGGCTAACGAGCGGAACTTGAGAGCGCTGGGACTACTGTCCTGTTGAGGCAGAGTTGAATCAGCGCGACGAATGCCGGAATGCCCATGGAGAAGAGCGCGATAAGTTGCAGGGCGGGCATGTCATTCGATGCAATGTAGCGCACCGCGAAGAATGCATAGACGACGATGGGAAGGGTCTCGAAGAGCTTGAGCGCGGATGTTTCGCGCGATGCGGGCCTCCTCGTGTCTTGAAGGCAGCAAATATCTGGAGAGCGGCAGACTTGGTGCGTTTGAACCTGGCCACCGTATACTGAAAGCCTTTACATGGGCAGGGTTTCCGGCATTTCTTTCCTACAGGCAGGTCGCGCGTGCAACTGACTTTCATCGACTGGCTGATCATGCTGGTCTATTTCGTCTTCGTGCTGGGCATCGGCTTTGCCCTGAAGCGCTATATGCGCACCAGCAACGATTTTTTCCTGGCGGGGCGATCGATTCCGGCGTGGATCTGCGGGCTGGCCTTCATCTCCGCGAACCTGGGCGCGCAGGAAGTGATCGGGATGGGTGCCTCGGGCGCGAAGTACGGCATCGCGACCAGTCACTTCTACTGGATCGGCGCGATTCCGGCGATGGTGTTTGTCGGCATCTTCATGATGCCGTTTTATTACGGATCGAAGGCGCGATCGGTCCCGGAGTTTTTGCGGCTGCGCTTCGATGAGAAGACACGCGGACTGAACGCGATCCTGTTCGCGATCATGACCGTCTTCTCAAGCGGCATCTCGATGTATGCGATGGCGCTGCTGATCCAGAACCTGCACATGCTGGACTCGCTGTTTCTGGCGGTGGGCATTCCGCTGAGCTGGATCTTTCACGTTTCCATCATCATCAGCGCGGTCATCGTGCTGGCGTATATCTTCCTGGGCGGGCTGACCAGCGCGATCTACAACGAGGTGCTGCAGTTTTTTCTGATTGTGGCGGGCTTTCTGCCGCTGGTGTGGATTGGGCTGAAACATGTGGGCGGATGGAACGGCATCAAGCACACGCTGGGGCCGACGTATACGCATTCTTGGCGCGGCATGGAGCACGCGAACACGAATCCGCTGGGCGTGGAGTGGTTCTCGCTGGTGATGGGGCTGGGATTTGTGCTGAGCTTTGGCTACTGGTGTACGGATTTCCTGGTGATCCAGCGCGCGATGGCGGCGGATTCGGAGGAGAGTGCGCGCAAGGTGCCGATTATTGCGGCGATCCCGAAGATGTTTTTCCCGTTTCTGGTGATTCTGCCAGGTCTGATCGCGATCTCGGTGCCGACGGTACAGGATCATTTGAGTGGCAAGTCGACCACGCTGTCGCGTGCGGCGCCGCAATCCAATACCAGCGCGGCGATTGCGCAGACGACCGAAAACAAGGGCGATGTGCGGGCGACAGCGATGGAGGGGCGCGGTCTGATCCCGGTGAAGGTGAATGCGATCACGGGCCAACCGGTGGTCGACCAGGATGGCAAGCCGGTGCTGAACTACGA
>DASXGY010000199.1:0-4469 GCA_036488835.1 Acidobacteriaceae bacterium | reverse complement strand
TCCTTCAGGCTGCGCAGATAATCGTTCAGCAGCACATTCACGTGCTGTTGCAGCAGCACCTCCTCGATGCGATCCGAGACCTGGACCAGCGGCGGCGCCTTCAGTTTGCGCGCCTCAAACTCGGGCACCAGCGTCTGCTTGTAATAGGTCTCGATCTCCGGCTTGGTGATGCGGATGCCAGTACGGAACCGCACTCCGACGAAGTCGAGAATCTGCATCCGCTGTTTCCAGTGGGTGTGCAGCTCCGCCGCGGTGAAGCCGTGGGCCGCCAGGAAGCGCTGCCATCCCGCCTCTGTCTCGCAGCTCTGCCTCGCGCATGCCGGCAGATGCTCGCGCAGGTAGGCCAGCTGCTCGTCCACCTTGCTATCCGCGGGCGGAGGTGCCAGCTCCTGCTCCTGCATCTGGTCCAGCAGCAGGGTGCGGTTCACAATCTGTTGCATCGCTTCCATCGCCGTAAACTCGCCGCGCGGCGCGCTCAAGGGCTCAAAGACCGCAAAGCGCTGCTGCTCGCGCACATCGCTGGCCAGGATCACCTCGCCGTTGATCACTGCCACCGCGCTGTCCAGCAGCACCGGCTTTTCGCCCCTCGCGCTCGCCTCGCCGCTGATCTGCGCATCGCCGTTCTTCTGCGCCGCCAGATTCACCACGCCGTCCGTCGGCTTCAGCTCGGGCAGAAATGTGAGGCCGCCATTCTCTGGCGCCAGCTTGTTCTTTTCCGGCGTCGAGGGCTTCTGCTCCAGATGCGCTGCACCGCTCTTGTCAGCACCGGTTGTCGTCGTCACCGGCCCCTGCTGCGCGGAAGAGCCCGGCATCTGATTCGCTGTCGATCCAGCGCTTTGCGGTCCCGTCGTCGGTGCCGCCGTTCCTGATCCCGCCGTTCCTGATCCCGCCGCTCCCGTCCCGGGCGCTCCCGTCCCGGTCGGCGTCTGCGCTGTTTGCGCCGCACAGCTCATCGCCGCCAGCGTCATCGCCAGCCACCACGCCGCCCTGCCCGTTGTGTGCGCCCGCGTCATCATCAGAACGTCTGCCCTATCGAAAAGAAGAAGTTGAAATGGCCCGCCTGCCCGGTCTGCGGCTGCGGCACGTTCGATGTAGAGCTCTGGTAGTTATAGACCTCCGGAAAATACGGCGGATCGAGGTTGTAGCTCAGGTCCACGCGGATAGGCCCGATCGGCGTGCGGTAGCGCGCGCCCAGCCCCACCGCATGCGACCAGTAGTTGAAGCTGCAGCTGGCCTCCTGCACATTCAGCGATCCATCCGGCTTCGTATTCACCGTCGGCACCGTGCGGCAGCCCCGCTGGCCCGGCTGGAAGAAGTTATGAAAGCTCGGCCACACGTCGCGCGAGCGGCTGAAGACGTTTCCCATATCGTGGAAGAAAACGAAACCGAGATTGTTACCGATCAGCGGGAGGTTAGGATACGGCGTCCGCACTTCCAGCGTGTTCACCGCCGCCGCCGCGCCGCCCACCGGGTAGCCGGTCTCCGGATCGCGCGGCCCCGCTGCGTTGATGGCGAAGCCACGATGCGATGTCGCGCCGCCCGCATACAGCCGCTCCGGCAGCGGAATCAGCAACTGGTTCCCATCGCCAAAGGCCCGTTCCTGTCCATAGCGCGTCTCCCGCGCCAACACCCAATGCCGCTTGCCGATGTCGTAGTACGACGAGTTCGTGATGTCGATCCGGCTGAAGTTCGCCTGCGATCCGAAGCTGGAATCCGACAGAAAAAGCTGCACCGTGTTGAAGGTGCCATGGTGCGCATCCAGTGGGTCATCGCGTGTGTCCCGGAGGTAGTTGATGCCCGGGCCGCCCACGCGTGCCGGCTGCGACAACAGCGGAATCAGCGCCAGGCTCACCTGAATGCTGTTCGGGTTCACCTTCACCTCGCGGTACGACCAGGAATAGATCAGCGTCGTCGGCTTGGTCACATGCTGGGTTACGCGCATGGTGGCAAACAGCGACGACGCCGAGAACGTCGTCACGTTCTGACTGCTGGTATAGCCGCCGGAAATCGACCCCGTGAAATTCGGATTTTTGAACAAATCCGGATACTGATACAGCACCACCGCCTGCTGCTCCAGCGTGCCGTATTCGGTGCGCAGCGTCAGCGATTGATTCGTACCGAACAGGTTGATGCGCGACAGGTCGAAGATCAGGTCCGGGCTCACCCCGAAGTGTCCATTCGCGCCGCCGCTGAAGGTGCTCGGATTGATTCCCTGCTGTATCAAATACGCCGCGGAGGGCGTGTTGCGGTACGGCGTCCCGGTCTGCGCCTGGAAGCCGAAGCCGTAGGTGATGTCCCAGCGCTTGGCCTCGGTGGTCAGCAGCAGCACGTTCTTGTGCGGCTGGTCCGCGGCCGGGTTCTGCACCGCCGTGTCCACCTCATTGAACAACGCCAGGTTGTAAAGCTTGCGTTGCGAATCAAGCAGAGCCGATTGATCCAGCGGCGTCCCCGGCCGGACGGTCACACGCGGCGTCACCACTGCGGGCCGCGTGTAGTGCAGTCCCGAGACCAGCACCTTGTTAACGAAGACCTGCTGGCCCTCCTCGACATTCATGGTCACGTCCACCAGTTGCGGATTCTTCGGATCGTTGTGCTGCACGACGTTGACTTGCGCGTGCTGATAGCCGTGGCTCAGGTAGTAGCTCTGGATCAAATCGCGATCGCCCGTCACGTTCAGCGACGAATAGGGCTGCCCCACCTCCGTGTTCAGCGATGGCCGCAGCACGTCGGGCGAGATCTTCTTCATCCCGTTGAGGACGTAGCTTCCAATCTTCTGCTGTTGGCCCTCGTCGATCTTGTAGGCCACCGTGATGTGCGCCGACTTCTTTCCATTCTTGTCCGGCGTGTCGATGTCTTTGATCTCGGGCGTCACCACCACGTGGCTGAAGCCGCTGCCCTGATAAAGCGCGGTCAGATTGCTGACGTCGTTGTCCACCATCGCCTGGCTATAAGTGCCGTGGCGCTCTACAAAATTTGCCGGCCGCACGCTCACGTGCTCCGCCAGCGTGTCGTGGTCGAAGTACTTGTTGCCTGTAATCCGCACCGAATCCACGCGGTGCTCCAACCCACGGTCCACCTTGTACAGAACCGTGATCTGGTCCGCGGCGTTGTGTACCGGCTCATGTGTGACTGTCGCGTCAAAGTAGCCCTTGCCCTGCAGATCGGCGCGCAGGTTGTGGGCACCCTCGTTCACCAGGTCCAGATCGACGGTGCCCTCTTCGTAGATCGGCACCAGCCGCTCGATAGCGCTCCGGCTGTACCTCGCGCCATCCACCTCCACCTGCACCAGCGGACCCTCCTTCGCCTCAAACGTGTAGTCCAACTGATTTGTAGTCGCGTGATACTCCTTGGTCTGCAACGTCACCGCGCCCGCCCAACGCCGCTTCTTGTCGTAGTATTTGCGCAGCCGCGTCAGCGCCCGGCTCACCGTCTGGCGATTCACCTTGCTGCCCGCCTTCAGCTTACTGGTCTTGCGAAACTGCTCCAGCGACATTCCCGGTGTCCCGTCTACCTTTACGTTGCCGACCTTCGCCTGCCTGCCCGGATCGATGTTGTAGATCACGTTCACCTGCGAGTTCGCCGCGTCCAGCTGCTCCCGGCGCTCCACCTTCGCCTCGTAAAAGCCGTTCTCCGTCAGCGCCTGCTCGATCGCCGCCTGCGAGGCATTCAGCTTGCGCTGGGTATAGCGCGTGCCCGGCTGCAATCGCTCCGACCCCGACAGTTGCGCTTGCAGCCGGTCGTTCTTGATGCCGAAGATCTGTGTGCGTCCGACGAACAGCCGCGGCCTGCCCGCGAAGATGACCAGAACTCCACCCTCTGCCCGCAGCCCCTGCACCTGGATGGTGTCGTAAAGCCCCGAGTCGTAGAGCCGCCGCACGCTCGCGCGCACGTCGTTTTCAGTCAGGACGCCGCCCGGCTGCACCTCCAGTTGCGCGGGAAGCGAGCCCAGCATCGACTGCTTCACTCCGTCGAAGCGGACGCCCGTCACCTTGCTGCCGGCAAAGGCGGCAACGCCCGGAAGCGCCACTCCGCCACTACCTGCTTGCGAAGACTTCGCCGGGGACGGCGACTGGGGCAGAAACTGCGTCGCGGCAGGCGACTGCGCAGCCGGATCGGCCTCGGGTTGTGCGGCGGCGGGGTCTGCCGGAGTGGTTATCTGCGCATGGCAGAACGGCATCGCGCTCAGCAGCAGCGATAGCACCCAGGCTGCGCGCCGGTACGTCCTGACTTCGCTGGTTCTCTGGTCTCCGCCAGAAAGACGGCTGAGCATCTTTGCGAACGACGTGAACAGGCCGGCGACAGGTCCTTTCGCTCTTCCACGAAGAAGTGCCACGCCAGATCCCGATCCGCGTTTCACACCATTCGCAAAATTGCTCTCACAAACTACGGTCAAAGAGCCTCTCAGGGGATTGCGCCGCTGGGTTTGTCCCCCATGGAGCTGGTTTGGAGCACTTCCTATCGTTGAATAC
>DASXGY010000170.1:0-2287 GCA_036488835.1 Acidobacteriaceae bacterium | reverse complement strand
ACGGTTCGTGGTACCAGAAGGTGCCGCTCTACGCGGTGCGCACCGTGCCGGATAAGACGACCTTCCAACTGGTGCCGAAAAGTGGAGAGCCGCTGACGTTGAAGTATGGTGCAGATTTTGTAACCAACAACCAGACCGGCGCCGCGGTCGCCGACATCGATGCGCCGATTGTGTTTGTGGGCTACGGCATTCGCGCGCCCGAATACAACTGGGACGATTACAAGGGCGTCGATGTGCGGGGCAAGGTGGTGCTGGTGATCGTGAACGAACCACCGTCCGAGGATCCAGGATTTTTCAAGGGCAAGGCGCTGACGTATTACGGGCGATGGACGTACAAGTTCGAGGAGGCGGCGCGGCAGGGCGCTGTTGGGGCGCTCATTATTCATTGCGAGGACCTGGCGAGTTACCCGTGGCAGGTGGTGCGGAGCTCGTGGTCGGGCGAGAAGAGCTATCTGGTGGGCGATCCGGATGCGCGGCTCGAGGCGGCGGCGTGGATCCAGCGCGACATTGCCGACAAGATCGCGGAGGCGGCGGGGCATGACGTCGACGATGTGATTGAGGAATCGGGCAAACATAACGTGTCGCGCGAAACGACGTGGCGGCTGAAGGCGCACATCATCAGTGAGAAGCGCTCGTTCGATTCAGAGAATGTGGTCGGGATGGTAGCGGCGAAGGGTGCGGGGCCGGAGCAGTCGGTCCTCTACACAGCGCACTTCGATCACCTGGGGATCGACAAAAATCTGCCCGGCGACAAGATTTACAACGGCGCGGCGGACAACGCGACCGGCTGCGGCATTCTGCTGGAGCTGGCGCGCGCTTATGCAAATGCAGCGAAGGCAGGAACACCGCCACCGCATCGCGTGTACTTTGCCGCAGTGACGGCAGAGGAGCAGGGATTGCTGGGCTCGGAGTATCTGGGGATGCATCCGCCGGTGCCGGACAAGGACCTGACCCTTGATCTGAACTACGACATGCTGCTGCCGGTTGGTGTGCCGACCTCGGCGGAGGTGTCGGGTGCGGAGCGCACAACGTTCTATCCGGCGGTAGAGAGTACGGCGAAGGCTTTCGATCTGACCATTCAGCCGGATCAGTTTCCGGGCGCGGGACATTACTATCGCTCCGACCATTTTTCGCTCGCGCGCTATGGGATTCCAGCGTTTTCGATTGGCCAGGGCACGCTCTTTGCGGGGCACGACGCGAGCTGGGGCGAAAGCCAGATGAAGCAGTACACCGCGGAGCGATATCATCAGCCAAGCGATGAATACAAACCGGAGATGGATTTCCGGGGCGACGCGCGGATGGCACAGTTCGGCTTCGCTCTGGGCTGGCTCGCGTCGGGAGCGAAGACCGAGCAGGGTTGGCAGGCAGGAGATGAGTTTGAGGCGCCGCGTAAGAAGAGCATGGCTGGGCAATAGCCTTCTCGGCTTGCCGTGTCGGATGGCACTGCGTGTTGCTGCCGGTATGCTGCTGCTGTGCTTCCTGCCGCTTCCATGTGCGCGGGCGCAGCAGCAGCTTCCCCTGCCGCGATTACAGCGGCGCAGGCAGGCACTGGCAGAGAGCGGCGTATTTCCGCCGGGGCGCTCGAATCTTCCGGACGAGGCCGCAGGCGCATATGCGCTGAGCCCGAACCCGGCGGAGGTGGTCGAGATGATCCTGAACGGCGACGGCAATGACGTCCGGCTGCAGGGCTATTTGACGCGTCTGGGCAACGGTGAGTCCGATCAAGGAGCGCCGCTGACCTATTTCTTTGCGCGCACCACGGTGAGCCCGACGCAACTGACCTTTATCACGCGGCAGGTGCATGGACTGTGGTGGAGCTTCGCGGGAACGATCGATCGCGGCAGCGCGCAGATGAGCACGCAGAAGGGATACTACTTCCTGAACGGCACGCTGACAGAGCACCTCGAGACCGGCCAGTCGGCGCCGCGGCACGTCAGTCTGCCTTTGCTCCCGGACGGACAGTCGTCGCAATGACCGGGCCACTGGGCCGAGGTACCGGCGCTGCCTTGTTGAAATACCACGGAATATTGATGACGATCACACGTTGGCCGCCCTTGACCAGCAGCAAAAGCTTGAGCACCTGAGCGCGCTGATTATGCAGTAGATTCTGCCACCAATGGTTAACGACCAGCTCCGGAACGAGGACGGCGATCTGGCGATGCGGATTTTCCGCTTCGATCTTCAGGATGTAGTCCACCAGCGGCTGCACGATGAAGCGATAGGGCGAATGCAGAATCACCAACGCGGGGATGGGAAGCTTTGCGGCCTGAAGTGGTTTGACAACCAT
>DASXGY010000382.1:0-4546 GCA_036488835.1 Acidobacteriaceae bacterium | reverse complement strand
GTGATGGTGGGCGAGCCGAATTTCTTTTCGATGACGACGTTGCGGCCCTTGGGGCCGAGGGTGACCTTGACTGCGTCGGCCAGTGTGTTGACGCCGCGCAGGATAGCCTGACGCGAGTCTTCGCCGTGCAGAATCTGCTTTGCCATTTCTTTCTCCTTGGTTGCTCTCCGCGGGTGATGGCGGAGTTATTGCGAAATAAAAAAAAGTAAGTCGAGTTATTCGACTTACTTGGACTTGAGGATGCCGAGGACTTCGTCTTCCTTCATGATGAGGAAGTCTTCGTTGTCGATTTTGATCTCGGTGCCGCCCCACTTGCCGAAGAGGATGCGATCGCCGGCCTTGACGTCGAGGGGAAATACCTTGCCTTCGTCGTTGGACTTACCCTTACCGACGGCGATGACTTCGCCTTCCTGGGGCTTTTCCTTGGCGGTGTCGGGGATGATGATGCCGCCACGCACGGACTCGCCTTCTTCGATACGGCGAACGAGGATGCGGTCGTGCAGCGGGGTGAAAGTGGAGGTCGCTGCGGGTGCTGTTGCTGTAGGCATTGCTTCTCCTTGTTGGGTGCCCGGGCGAGGCCCGTGCGGGTGAAGTGTTCAAAGGGTGACGGTGACGGCTGGCCGAAGCGGCTTTAGCAGTGTCGCCCGTCAACTGCCAAGGTAGGCTCTGCGAGCTGTGGATGTCAAGGGTGCTGGGGCGGAATATGAGTGTGTTGCACTCAGGTTAATGCGGAGATGGACGGGATAGAGCGCTGGACGGCTGAGTGCTCTGCATCCCGTTGCCGGGGCCTAAAGCGTACGTCTCCGAATCGGTCCGGTCAGCATCCAGCGCCCCAGTGATCTTATCTCGCCGTTCTCTGAGTGCATCCATGCCAGCCGGAGGCGGTACTAAGCTGTTAGATTGTCAGGCAGGTTGGGAGGTTGGAAGCATGCCGTGGTTCCAGGTAGAGGGAGAGGCGCTGACGGAGGCCGAGATTCGGGGGGCAGTGACGCGGTTGCTGGAAGAGGCCCGTAAGAGGATCAAGCGGGATTTGCGGCGGGTTCTGCTCCTGCCACCGGATCTGACGCGGGCGCACAGCGGCGCCGGCAGGATCACCGAGATGCTGTATGAGGGACTGGCAGGTTGCGAGGTGGCAGTGATTCCGACGCTGGGGCAGCACCAGCCGCATACGGAGGAGGAAAATCGCTGGATGTTTGGGGCGATTCCGAATGACAAGATTTTTGCCCACGACTGGCGCGCGGACTGCACGCGTATCGGGACGATTCCGGCGGCGATGGTGGCGGAGGCGACGGGTGGGGTGGCGGACTGGGAGATTCCGCTGGACCTGAACGCCAAACTGATGACGGAGCCGTGGGACCTGGTGATCAACGTGGGGCATGTTGTCCCCCACGAGGTGCTGGGCTTTGCCAACCACAACAAGAACTACTTCATCGGCCTGGGCGGCAAGGCGACGCTCTGCGCGTCGCACATTGCGGCGGCGGTGTATGGGATCGAGAACAACCTGGGGACGCTGGTGACGCCGCTGCGGGCTTGCTACAACTGGGCGGAAGAGAAGTATCTCGGAGATCTGCCGGATGTGTATCTGCAGATCGTGATGCGACGGGATGCTGAGGAGAAATTAGTCACGAGCGGCATCTATGTCGGCGACGATGTGGAGACGTACTTAGCCGCGGCGCGCGCGAGCCGCAGTCAGAACATCACGACCTTCGAGAAGCCGGTCCGGAAGATTGTGGCAGTGATGCAGGCGGATGAGTTTCGCAGCACGTGGGTGGCGAACAAGGCGGTATATCGCACGCGCATGGCGCTGGCAGACGGCGGCGAGCTGCTGGTGATTGCGCCTGGCCTGGAACGATTTGGCGAGCAGCCGGAGGTGGACGCGCTGATTCGCAAGTATGGATATACGGGGACACCGCACATTCTGAGCTTGTATAAGACCGAGCCGGACCTGCAGGAGATTGCGCATGGGACGGCGCACCTGATTCATGGATCGAGCGAGGGGCGGTTCACCATTCGCTATGCGCCGGGGCATTTGAGCCGGAAAGAGATCGAGGGCGTGGGGTATGAGTACGCCGACCTGGGCGAGGCGCTGACGCGCTATGCGCCGGATCGCATGACGGAGGGTTGGAACACGATGCCGGATGGAGAAGAGGTGTTTTACATCAGCACGCCTTCGGCGGGGTTGTGGGCGACGAAGGCGAAGCTGAATGATCCCGCGCGGCGGGAGATGGTGACGGCTTAGGGACTGGCCGCCCGGGCGGATGCGCCTGCGGCGCGAGTGGCTGGTCGCTCCCTACAGTAAAAGCTGTGCAGTGGGGAACATGGAGCCCCTATGAGGAAGGGGAATATGAAAAGGACAATAGCGCGATGCATTTCAACGGCTAGTGTTGTAGTGCTTAGCGCGCTAGCCCTCCATGCTGAATCTCTCAACATAAAGATACAAATGAAGAGCAGTACCTTCAAGATTGGCTCACCTGTAGTGCTCTATATCACGTACATGTACGAAGGGCCCAATGGGATATTGATTCCGGAAGACCATGAACCGGCTGGATCTGGCATTGTTCTCCGCAACGCCGCGACGAAAGAGAGAGTCCATCGCTTTCACGAAGGCGAACTAACTTTTCTGAGTGGCATGGGAATCGGGCTTACTCCGGGTCATGCCGTCCATGAAGCTGTCGATCTTGCCAAATACTTCAAGCTGAATAGCGCGGGGGAGTACACGGTGATGCTTGACAAGCACTATGGGTCTCAAGGAAAAGAGGCAACATCCGATACGATTACATTCACACTTACGCAGTGACTCGTCGGGCAATTGACCTGGACGTTAGTCGCTCACGTCTGGATGCGTGGGTGACTTGGTTGAGCGGCGCTTTGCGCCGATATCGAACGGAAGGTGCAGCAGATCCTTCACTCCACCTTCGGTTACGTTCAGGATGACAGACGGATCGCGGGGCGGGAGATGCCCGTCCGGGCGGATGCGCCTGCGGCGCGTGATGCTGGGTTCTCTTCCTCTGGTCGATCACTGTCTGGATGCTTGGGCGACCAGGCTTGATCCCATATCTCTTCAACATGGAATTGACAGCATTTCCCTATTAGACGCACAATGTAATTCTAATGCTTGGCGAGTTTGAATATCTCCTGCTTACCGCGGCCGCGAGTCTGGGCGAGGAAGCGTATGGCGCGTCGATTCGGCGGCAGATGGAGAATGCCACCGGGCGGCGTTGTTCTATCGGCGCGCTGTACATCACGCTCGATCGAATGGAGCGCAAGGGGCTGGTGAAGACGTGGATGGGCGATCCCACGCCACAGCGTGGCGGCCGCGCAAAGCGGATGGTTCGTGTCACCCCCGCGGGCTTAAGGGCTGCGTCATCCTTTTACAGAGCGGTCCGCGGCGTTACCCGGAACGTTGCATGGGAGTCTGAGTGAAGAGCCAGCGCACCCTTGGCTGGTGGCTTGTGAATGAGATCCTGCATCTGCTGGATCGAGAAGAGCGCGAGGCTGTCCGTGGAGACCTGGCCGAATCCTGTGACTCAGCAGCGCAGGCGCTCCGCAGCGTTCTCCGTCTGGTCGTGTATCGGCAATCGATGCTCTGGGCGCAGCCGCGCCCCTGGCTCGTCCTCTGCCTCTTCGTTGTGCCGCTGGGTGCATTGCTCTCGTTCACCTCGCGCAGTCATGCGGGGCTGAGCGCGATCTATTTGTGGCTCGTGGTCAACAACGCGAATCTCGCGCTGCTGCGGAGCGCGGGCTTCTGGTACACGGTGCTGCAGATTCTGCCCGCGCTGCTTCTGCCGTGCCTCATCCTCGGCTGCTTCGCATGGATGGCCGGTGTGCTTCTTGCGGGCATCGCGCGACGCACCCTCTGGATCCACTGCGCGCAAATCTGTCTCGCGTTGCTGTGCGCGAATGCCTTTGCTTTGCCGCAGCCGCACCACTTTCTCGCGTTCGACAGTAACGCCGCTGTGCATGCGAATGCCTTCTATCGCAGCATTTTTCCGCTCCTCTTTCAGTGCCTCTGCATTCTGCTTCCTGGGTTTGTGGGGACGCGGCAGGGGACGCGCGCGCGCAATCTGCAGCCCTGGCTTCGGACGCTGCTCTGGGCCAGCATCCTGATTTGCGCATTTTCCCTGGTGGCCGGCATTTCGACACTCTGGTGGTTGCGCATGTGGGCTTTGCCACCACTCGCCGTCGCTGCGTTCGCGGCTGTTGGCCCGGCAGGCTATCTGCTGACACGAGGGCACGTTTTTCCTCGGAGGCAAAGAGCATGAAGCATACAAACATCGCGCAAGGCGCGACGAAACGGCGCCGTCCTGGCACTTTGTTCGCGGCAGCGGGGCTGGTCCTGCTGCTCGCGATAGCACTGTCTTTCGTGAGCGCTGTACGCGCGCAGAGCACACCAAAGTCTTTATCGGACACGCTGATTCCTGCGTCCCAGCGAAGACCAGCGCCCGGCTTCACGCTTCTGGATGCACAGGGCAAATCTGTTTCGCTCGAGGGCTACCGCGGCAAAGTCGTTCTTCTCGACTTCTGGGCGACGTGGTGTGGCGGCTGC
>DASXGY010000064.1:0-9398 GCA_036488835.1 Acidobacteriaceae bacterium | reverse complement strand
CCGAAAGACTCAGCACCAGTGCGCAGCGTTCACATCACCGCATGACCACAACATACCCTGATATCGCCGAAGAAAAACAATGATGCGGTAACACTTGCCAAACTACTGAGTAACTCGCGGTAACTTTGGAGAGTTAGAGGCAATTTCTTGCCTCCCTGTGGCCGCTAGAGAATCGTTTTTCTACCTTGCCATCACATCGCTTCGTTTTATTCCGCTATGGAAGTGGCGAGAGCCAGCTCCCCATGCGGCAGGTAGGCACGTTGAGGGAACGTAGCCAATATCGCATCAAAAAACGAGGTGTGTGGTGCTCATCTGTGCGCTAAAGCTCGATATTGACGAAGTCCGAGGTGTGATCGGTACGGTCGCCATTGGGCGAGGTCGTGCGGTTCTGCGGGGCGCGCCAGTGATCGATGTAGGAGATCTGGTGGACGCAGGAGACGGTGCAGTTCGGCGCACAGGTCTTCTCGGTCAGGAACTCGCGGTTCAGGTCGGCCTGGGTGTAGTTGGCCAGCGGGGTGCCGGGGAAGCCGCGCTGTTGCGAGCAGTAGTGCACCAGCCCGTCTTCGCAAATGTAGAGATAGCGTGAGCCGGCGCGGCAGCGCCAGTTGTTGGGCTGGCCGTTGGCGATGGCTTCCTGAAAGTGGTTGAAACGCGAGTAGTTCTTCTTTTCGAGCTTCGTCATCTCGTAGTAGACGCGCCGCTCGTCACCGCCCAGCGGCTTCAACTGCCCGCTGCCGTCGTGGATGATGCCGATGGTCGAGGTGAAGCCTAGCTCCAGGGCGCGGTGGCCGATGGTGAGGGCGTCCTGCGGGTTCTTGATGCCGCCGCCGACAACCGAGTTGATGTTGACATGGAACTCGGCGTACTGGGCGAGAAATTGTAACTTCTTGTCGAGCACTTTGAGGCTCTTCTTCGAGATCTCGTCGGGCTGCACGTTGTCGATGGAGATCTGCATGTGGTCGAGACCGGCCTGGTTTAAACGCTCGATTCGATCCGGCATCAGAAAGTAGCCGTTGGTGATCATGCCGGCGAGGCGTCCGTGGTGACGGATGCGCGCAATGATCTGGTCCAGATCGGGATGCGTGAGCGGCTCGCCGCCCGAAATGGTGATGATGCTGGTGCCAAGGCGGGCGAGATGATCGATGCGGCGCAGCATCTCGTCCAGCGGCACCGGCTCGGAGACCTTGTCGTACTCGTTGCAATAGGCGCAGGAGAGATTGCAGAAGCGCATGGGAACGATCTGCGCCATGACCACGTGGTGGGTGGACGCCAGCGCGTGTCCTACGATGCCCAGCTCCCGCAGCTTGCGGGTGGCGGTCTTGACCCGGCTTTTGCCGTGGGGGATGGGGAGGGCTGGAGTTGTGGTGGCGGCGGACATTCGGGCTGGTTTGATTATATCGGGCCAGCTAAGCGGAGTGATGACGCCGCTTAGCTTCGCTCAGGATGACACTTTATGCGCTCACAGCGCGTAGCGGCAGAGCGATTCGCGCAGCTTTTGTAACTGCTCCGGTATCACGAGCTCAGACTGGGTGATGCGCGCGTCCACCGTGATGGCCAGCGTGAGCACTTTGCGATTGCGCAGCACCGTGAGCACGACCGGGTGACCGGCGTTGGTACGCAGCGTTTCGAGCCAGTCAGCGGCGGTTTCGAGCGGCATGCCGTTCGCAGTGACGATGATGTCGCCGGCGTCCAGCCCGGCGTTGCCGGCGGGACTCTTGTCCTCCACACTGCGGACCAGGAGGCCATTGCCGGCGTGGCAGCGGAAGAACTTGGCAAGCTGCGGGGTGATCGGCTCGACCTCGGCGCCGACGTAGGCCTGCGTATCGGTGTCGCCATCCGAGGGGGTGCCGTCACCCGCATAGCTATGCTGGGCGGCGAAGCCCTGCACCATGGGGGCGGGCTCCGGGATGGGGACGTGGAAGTGGTGCGCCCATGCGTGCTGCACCAGCGCGGTGCGATCGGCGAGCTGCAGGTGCAGGCGCTCGATTTTGGCGTTGTGGACGACCTGAAGGTCGATGAACTTACCGACGGGCATGTCGCGGAGCAGGCGGCTGAGGGTAGCGGCGTCGGTGACGAGCTGGCCGTTGATGGCCTGGATGACATCGCCCGTATGGACACCGGCCTTGGCGGCGGGTGCGTCGTGATCGAGTGAAATCACCTCGGCGCCGCTGGAGATAGCGAGCTTCTCCTTCTCGGCGCGGACGGGATCGACATCGCGCACATTGACGCCCAGATAGCCCTGCGATGCGGCGGCGAGGACGAGGCGCGCGTTGCTTTCGAGGACGGCCTGGGGAAGCTGGGACGGAATCGGGGACGGCGCGATGGCGACTTGCATGGCGGAGGCCGCCGGAGAGAGCGCTGCCGACGCCCAGAGTACGGTGCTCAGGGTTGTGCTCGACAGGAGAATGGATGTGTGGCGGCAAAGCATGGGAAACACAAGCTCCTTGAGTGGAGACGAGTACAAGAGCGAATTTCCCTTTTATGCCTGTCCAGTCTGTTGCAATGCGGCTTCTTCTTAGGCGAAGCGCCGCGCCGCCCATGCTGGCTCCGGCGTATATATCCAGGGAATCCGTTCTACGGCCTGTAACTGAGACGGACGAGAACAGCAATTGTCACGTTCTCGTCTCGAACCTTAACGGATTCGTAACGCGGCTGGCTAAAGTATTTTTTCCCGATGCTGTTGCAGGGTGGAGATCATCCCGGCGTGGCCTTTTCTTGACAAAGGGGCACATAGGCTTCCGGTGGCCGCTCTCAACCGACCGGAAAGTGCCTTATTGCACTTGCGGCATCTGCTCCAGCATGGTGCGGGAGACGGTGCGCAGCAGTGGGTTGCCATCGTGGGTGGCGACGTTCTGGAGTACCTGCTGCACGCTGGAGTCGGCCGCGACGGGAGCGAGCATGCGGATCGCCTGGGCGCGGATTTGCGGGTCGCCATCGTTGAGCACAGCTTCCAGGACGGCGTCGCGAACGTGCATGTCCTCGCCCAGATACGGAGCAAGGCCGCTCAGGGCCAGCTCGCGCACGTTGGGGTGGGGATCGTAGCGCAGGGCAACCATGAGGGCGCTCCGCAGGCTGTCATCCGCCGCGCAATCTCCGGTGGTGCCGCTGCCGGTCACGCTGCAGGTATGGGCGAGCAGGCCAAGTGCGGCATTCTGCACCGAGGTGTTGAGCGGCGCGCGGGTGCCGGCCAGCAGCAGCTTCCGGATGATGGGATCGTCCGCGGGGCCAACGGCGGCGCTCGGCACAAGCCGGCTGTACTCGACGCGGACCATGCCGGTTGCCGGATCCTGCGCGACGCCGGTCACGGCAGCGATGGGCTGGGTGCCGGGGTCGACCCAGGCCGGGGCAGCCGCGGGCGGATGGGCTAGCTTGAATCCCGCAAAGCCAAGGCCGGCGCCGGCGAAGAGCATGGTGGCGGCAGCGAGTGGCGCGGTCCGCATCAGGCGGAAATCTGTCCACAGCGAGCGGCGGAAGTCGGTGAACCAGGAGTCGCTGGGCGCCTGCTCCAGGGCCTCGTCGATCCTAAGTCGGGTCTGCGCGATGAGGTTGGGCGAGGGCTCGCGGACGGGCAGAATGGCCATGGCGCTGGAGAGCGCGCGGGTGACCTCAAGCTCATCGCGGCAGTCGGCGCAGCCGGCAAGGTGCTGCTCCAGCCTGTGGCAGGCCTCATCGCTGAGCTCGCCATAGAGCAGCAGCGTGATCTGCTCGTGGGCTGCATCGCAGCTCAGAGTGCCGCCTTGACCAGGCCAGGTCATCCGATCACCGGGTTCATCACCGTACTACCGCCAGGTTGGCGCGCAGCTTCTTGGTGGCGCGGAAGAGGGTGTTCTTGGCCGTCTCCTCGGTGGTGTGGAGCATCTCGCCGATGGTGCGCAGGCGCAGGCCCTGATAGTGCTTCAACTCGAAAACCATGCGCTCACGCGGGGTGAGCTTGTCCAGGGCGGTGGCGATCTTCGCGCCTAGCTCCTTGCGCTCAAGCTCGCGGCCGGGGTTCGCGGAGGCGCGCTCGTCGGAGACCATGTTGAGCAGGTCAAGCTCCTCGCCGGAGGAGTCCATGACGACGGCCGGGTCCTCGCGGCGGGTCTTGCGGCGGCGCATCAGGTCCAGGCACAAGTTGGTGACGATACGGTAGATCCAGGTGTAGAAGGAGCACTCGAAGCGGAAGTTGCCGAGATAGCGGTACGCCTTGAGGAAAGCCTCCTGCGCGATGTCCTGGGCATCGGTTTCCGAGCCGAGCAGATGCAGGGCGAGCCGCAGTACGGCCTGGTCGTATTGCCGGACCAGCGTGTCAAATGCCTCCCGGGAGCCCTTCTGGGCCTGGCGGATCAGCTCAGTCTCGGAGGTACGGTCCTCCGGGCTCATGCCGCCGGTGCGGGCCTGCAGACCTCGACGGCCGGGCCAGGTCTGGCTGGTGCGGTTGGCCGGGAGGGTTGTGCCAAGCGGCCCAGATTGGAGCCCAGGCTGGATACGGAGTGCTTCGCTTCCCATCGTGCTTACACCTCTTACTGGAGATACGTCCTCTGCAAGATAGACGTTCCCCTGGGAGAGAGGACGCAGAAGAGGGGCTTTTGGTAGCAGAAAATGACAACCCGGTGACAATCCGACAGATTTCCGGGTCCATCCAGCCGGGCTGGCCAGACTCTCCGGGGTTTATGCTGGCGTCGCTCATCCATCTCAACTTCGGGTCCGCCAAATGAATCGCTCCAGTTTGCTGCTCCGTCTTGCCTTCGTCCTGTTCGCTGGCTCGCTGTCTGCCGCTGCCCAGAACACTGCCCAGAACAATCTTTCGGTGCACTGGGAGGAGCTGACCGGGCCGGACTTCATCGCGGCGATCCACCAGGCGCAGGGCGTGTGTGTGCTGCCGTTCGGCATTATCGAGAAGCATGGCCCCCACCTGCCGCTGGGCACGGATTTGATCAACGTCCGGTTTGTGACCGAGAAGGCTGCGCAGCAGGAGTATGCAGTGGTGTTTCCGGCCTACTATTTCGGCCAGATCGCGGAGGCGCGCCAGCAGCCAGGCACGGTCTCCTACAGTTCGCACATGCAGCTCGATCTGCTGCAGGAGACGACGGACGAGATGGGGCGCAACGGCTGCCGCAAGATCGTGATCGTGAACGGGCATGGCGGCAACGAGCACCTGCTGCCCTTCTTTGCTCAGGTGCAGTTGCAGACACCGCATGACTATGTCGTCTACGTCTACCGCTGGCCGGGGACGACCGCCGCGGACCGCCCGTACAAGCCCGGGCCAAAGGACTACCACGCCGGGGAAGGCGAGACGGCGCATACCCTGATCGCGGCGCCTGGGCTGGTGCACATGGACCGCGCGCAGTCCGAATCGGGCGCGGACCTGGGCCGGCTGCATCTTCCTGAAGGCGTCTACACCGGCATCTGGTGGTACGCGAGCTTCCCCAATCACTATTCGGGCGACGGCTCGCTGGCGACCAGGCAGCTGGGCGAATACGACACGAAGGCGGAGGTGGGCGCGATTGCGGATGTGATCCGCGCGGTGAAGGCAGACAGCGAGGCAGCGAAGCTGCAGCAGCAGTTTTATGAGGATGCGAAGCATCCCCTCGATACCAAGCAATAGCCAAATACGAAGTAATAGCCCGATACGAAGCAACAGCCGCGAAGCGATGTCCGGCGTTGCACAGGCGCCGCGTCTTCTACACTCGTCTGCATGACAGATGCAGCACAAAGCGGCGGGATCGTCGCCTATTGCGACGGTGGATCGCGCGGCAATCCGGGGCCTTCGGGGTATGGCGTTTCCATTGAAGACACGGCGGGCCATCCCATCGCCGACCTGAGCGAGTTCCTGGGCGTAAAAACGAACAATTTTGCCGAGTACTCCGGGCTGTTGGCGGCACTCGAATATGCGCTGGCTCACGGATATCCGCAGCTGCGGGTAATCGCCGACTCCGAGCTGATGGTGAAGCAGATGAAGGGTCAGTACCGGGTGAACAGCCCGGAGCTGCGGCCGCTGTGGGAAGAAGCGAAGCGGCGCGTGGCCGGACTGGAGCGGTTCGAGATCCAGCACGTGCTGCGGGGCAAAAACAAGCGCGCCGATGCGCTGGCCAACCAGGCGATGGATCGCGGGACGGGAAAGACAGTTCGGGAACTGGGCGGACGCGAGGGCAGTGGCCAGCCGATGTCGTCCCCGTCCTCCGCTGCGACACGGCCACATCTCGTCACCTCAACCACGATGCGGACCAGACCGGCGGAGACCAGACCAACGGAGACCAGACCAACGGAGACCCGGGCGACGACGGCTACGCAGGCAGAAAGGCCGCGAACCGCGCAGCCGGCCGACAAGCGCACGCTGAAGGGCTTTGTAAAGAATGGCGTTGTGCATTTACTGGAGGGCGAGCTGCCGGAGAACTGCTTCGTGCGCGTGACTCCTGAATAGTTTTCCACCGATATTAAGGAACCGGTGTCGATCTGCAGGCGTAGGGAATGGCATCATGCGCCCTCTGCTGCTCGCCGCCGGATTCACTGTTCTTGCTGCATGGGCATGCGGCGCTGCGCCCACCGCAGACCAGATCGCGGCGTGTATGGCGGCCGCACATTAACAGCAGATTGCTCCAGTGCGGTCTGGGATTTGACCGTTGCCCTATGGCTTCGATTCTTCATCGATGATTGTCTGAATGCCCTTTTCAAAGCCAGATTTGCTGTGGTAGCCTCACGCGCTATGTCGACGACAACGCAACCGCAGCCGCAGCAGATACGTCTCGCGATGACGGAGACGAACAACCGTTTCTGTGCGGAGGTGTTCGCCAAACGGAATTTCGAGGCTCTCGACGACATCTACACCTCAACCGCGCGCATCCTTCCACCGGGCGCACCCATGATCAGCGGCCGCAAAGCGGTCAAGGATTTCTGGTCGAATATGGTTCGCTCGACCAATGCGAAGTCTGCCGTACTGGAATCCATCGACGTGATGCCGGCAGGCGATGGAGCGGTTGAGATTGGACGGGCGGTTCTTGTGATCGAGCCGGGAGGGCAGGCCGCCACTCAGCTCGAGGTGAAATACGTCGTATATTGGCGGCAGGAAGACAGCCGGTGGAAGTGGCACGTGGATATCTGGAACCCTAACTCCTGATTCCCAGCTTGGCCAATTAAGCCTTCGCCAACTCCGCCTTCACGATTTCGCTGACCTGCCTGCCCTCGGCGCGTAGGCCGGTCGCGGCGATCTTTGCCTGCACATCCTTGATGACGAGGCCCATCTCCTTCGCGGTCGGGCGTTTGCCCGCGGAGCTCATCTCCGCGATGGTCGCCTCGACCAGCGAGCGGACCTTTGCTTCGTCCACCTGCTGCGGCATGTAGCCTTCAATCACCTTGATCTCGGCGGCTTCCTTCTCGGCCAGCTCGGGACGATTGCCTTTGGTGAAGGCCTCGATGGAGTCGCGGCGCTGCTTGATGAGCGTGGTGAGCGTCTGCAGCACTTCAGGCTCGGTCAGCGGCGCGCGCTTCTCGATCTCCTTGTTCTTGATCGCGGCCTTCACCATGCGCAACACCTCGAGCCGGGCCTGCGCCCGCTCTTTCATGGCTGCGACGGTGTCCTGCTGGATGCGTTCCTGAAGGGTCATGCGGTTTCGTCTCCTGCCTCGCTCTGGCCGGCTTGCCGTACCAAAAGCCAACCTACCAGTATAAAGACCGGCGCGCTCGATAGAATAGAAGTCAAGGAAACCGCACAGACATGATTCGCAAGACGCGCCTCTTTACCCCCGGTCCTACGCCTTTGCTTCCCGCTGCGCAGTTCGCCATGGCCGCGGCCGACCTGCACCACCGTACACCGGAGTTTCGCGCGCTGTACGTGCGCGTGTTGGAACAGTTGCGGACATTCATCGGCACCAAGAACGACGTGATCCTAATGGCCTGTTCAGGCAGCGGCGTCATGGAAGCCTCGGTCGCGAACATCACCTCCCCGGGCGATCGTGTGCTGGTGTTGAGCGCGGGTAAGTTCGGCGAACGCTGGACGGGCATCGCAAAGGCCTACAACTGCGATGTGGACCTGGTGAGCGTTCCTTATGGGCAGACCTTCTCGCTGGATGCGGTGAAGGCGGCGCTGAAGGTGGAGACACGCGCGGTTTACATGCAGGCGAACGAATCCTCCACCGGCACGCGCCACGATGTGGAAGGTGTGGCAAAGCTGCTGAAGGATGCGAAGAGCGACGCGGTGATGGTGGTGGATGCGATCACCGGGCTGGGCACGACGCACTTCGATGCCGACGGGTGGGGTGTGGACATCATGATCGGCGGCTCGCAGAAGGCGGTGATGATTCCACCCGGGCTGGCCTACTGCTCGGTGAGCGAGAAGGCGTGGGATCTGATGGGCAACGCGCTGAACCCGCGCTACTACTTCGATCTGCGCAAGGAGCGCAAGAACGCGGCGAAGGGCGAGTCTTCCTACACGCCGGCGATTTCGCTTATTGCAGGGCTGACCACAGCGCTGGACTACATCGCGTCCCAGGCGGATGGCGATCTGGCAGCGGGGCGCGCCAAGCTGGTGGATAACGCGGAGACCATTGCCGCGATGACCCGCGCGGCCGTGGAGGCGCTTGGGCTGAAGCTGTTCTCTGCAGCGCCGGGCGCCGCGTTGACGGCGGTGCTGCCGCCGGCAGGCGTGGACTCTGGAGTCGTGGTGAAGGAGCTGAAGTCGCGTTTCGGCGCCATCATTACCAACGGCCAGGGCGAGATGAAGGGTCAGCTGTTCCGCATCGCGCACATCGGCTACTTCGACTATCTGGACACGATTGCGATCATCGGCGCGCTGGAGCAGGTGGCCGCGAAGTCGCTGAAGCTGCCGGGCTTCGAATTTGGCAGAGCCCTGGCCGCCGCGCAGCAGACCTTTGCGGAGCGCACTTCGGTTGCACAGCCGGAGCTCGCGACTGCGAGGTAAAGATGATCGCACGCCACTGGCGAGGCTGGACCGCGCCCGGCAATGCCGACGCGTATGCGGATCTGCTGCGGAACACAGTCCTGCCCGGACTGAAACATATCTCCGGCTACCGCGGCGGATACGTGCTGCGCCGCGATGCTGCGGAGGAGGTTGAATTCGTTGTCGTGAATCTCTTCGATTCAATCGAGGCCGTGCAGCAATTTGCAGGTCCTGATTATGCCGTTGCCCAATTTGAACCGGAGGCCAGGCGGCTGCTTGCCCGAGTGGAACCTCTTGCCTCCCACTATGAGGTTTGCGTCAACACTGTTCCGGCTTGAGAAGCGGCATGCACTTTCGCTGCACTGCCGTGCTTCATCACCGCGTCGTGATTGGAATCGAAAGAGGAGCCCATTTTGAAGATTGTTCTCGCAGAAAAAGTGTCGCCTGCCACGCTCGCCGTCTTCCAGGCCGAGCCAGGGTGGAACGTGGTGACGCATGACCAGATCAAGGATGGACTTGCGAA
>DASXGY010000059.1:0-6783 GCA_036488835.1 Acidobacteriaceae bacterium | reverse complement strand
CGATGATCTTCGCGATGCGTTCGGGCGAGGTCTTGAGCTGTGGCTTCGCTGCCCTCTTGGCGCCGCGGGTTTTTGCCGGAGCGGCCTTTGCAGGCCGCTTCTTCGCTGTGGTCTTCTTTGCTGGCATCGTTCGCAGTTTACTCAAGTTCGCTGCTGTCGAGACTGGTGGCACCGCAAGCAAACAGCAGATCCTTCGACTGCGCTCCTGCGGCGCTTCGCTCAGGATGACGCATCGCCGGTGATCAGCCGAGGCGGTCGAGCATGGCTTCGGGGGTCATGCGAATGCAGGTGTAGATGGGGGTGTCCTTGAGCGTGTAGGCGCTGATCTCGGTTTCACGGAGCTGCTGCACCAGGTCGAGGAAGTCTTCGGGGTAGTTGCTCTCGAAGGCGACGACGAACTCCTGATCATCAATGCCGAAGGAGTAGGTGGTGTTGAGCTTGACGCGCGGATAGAGGTGGCCGATGCGGATGTGCTCGGTCATCAGGCGCTGGCGCTCCTGCTGCGGCAGCAGATACCAGGCGCGGGTCTTCCAGAAGGGATAGATGAAGATGTACTTCTGTCCGCCGGGACGGATGGCGCCCCGCGAGTCGTGCTGGCCTTCGTGCTCGTGGCCGATGAGGTACTGCGAGCGCTTGGTCATGGAGATGTAGTTGTTCGCGACTTCGAGATAGCCGCCGAGGGGGGTGGCCATGAGCTCGGCCATCATCTCGCTGAGGTCGTCGACGGAGTAGCAGATGCGCCAGAGCGCCATGTCGCAGTCCGGACGCAGGCCGACGGTGGAGTAGGTGAGCGAGAGCAGGCGGCCGGGCTGGTTCCAGCGGGCAAGGACTTCCGCGAAGAGGCGCTTATGCTCCGCGCGTTCGGCAGCGGGCAGGCGACGCCATTCGGGCATGATTTTGAAGAAGGTGAAGCCGATCATCTGGCGCTTGATGGGCTTCTCGGCTTTGCTCTCTTGCTTGGCTTCGGGCTTGGCGGCTTCGGTGGGGGCGGCGAGTGTTTCGGCCATATGACTTCCTTTGACTTCTCCATCAATGTTAGCAGGGCCGCGGGATGAGTTCATGTCGCCGGCGACGGGTGCCGGCGTAGACTCTACGCGGCGAAGATGGAGCCAGCTATGCCGACAGCGAAGCATGGGAAGATCTGCTACATCGAGATGCCGGCGAGGGACGCGCAGACTTCTGCGGATTTTTATCAGCGGGCGTTTGGGTGGACCATCCGGACGCGCGGCGACGGTGCGATTGCCTTCGACGACACCACGGGCGAGGTGAGCGGCGCGTTTGTCCTGGGCCGGACGCCGATGGCGCCGGGGTTGATGGTGTACATCATGGTGGACAATGTGGCGGATGCGATTGAGAACGTGAAGGCGAGTGGCGGCGAGATTGTGCAGCCGATCGGTGGCGACCCAGGCGAGATTACAGCGCGCTTTCGCGATCCGGGTGGGAATGTGATGGGGCTGTATCAGGAGCCGGGTTCGTGAACGTCGGCTGCCTATTGAGGGGATATGCTTTGATTGGTTCAACGCTTTCGCAGCGACCCCTTTTCGGGATCGAGCAAAGGCAGTCCGAATCTCCAACAGGCCCGGGCTTTCGCACATAAAGCCGTAGTTCGAATTGACTTAAGGCCAGATACGAAAAATAACAAGCGGAAATCCGGAGGGATTCCTTGGCCCGATTCCTGTTTACCATGCTGCCGGCAAACGATCTTGGCTTGCCGACACGGCTTGTGCCGATCGCGCGAATACTGGCGGATCGTGGCCACGAAGTCGCCATGTTCAACCCCGCGCCTGTGCCCGCCAAATTGATCGAAGATGCCGGATTGAAGAACCTCCCGATGCCGCCACGCCCTTTGCCGGAGTCGCCGGGTGATCTGGTCCAAGCGAGCCGCGCGTGGGACGTGGAGCAGATGTTTGCTGCCCTGTTTACAGATGAGGAATTTGTGAGGGCGGCGACGGCTCTCCACGTCGATCTGATAAGGGAATATGATCCTGCTGTCGTCGTCGATTCATTTGGCCCATTCGCGTGCCTCGCTGCTCGCATTCTTCAGGTGCCACTCGCAACCGTGCTTCAAGGCAATTTTCATCCGGAAAGCGAAGGCTTTCTATGGTGGGCTGGTGAGTGTCCGTTTGACTTGCCGAGCGCAGCTTCCGTGTTCAACAAGGTGGCGTCGGAATACGGCGTAGCCCCTGTAGAGCGCTGCGTCGACCTGTTGGCAGGCGACCTTTCATTGATTGTGGGCACACCTGAAACGGATCCGGTATCCGCTACTGCTCGTGTCACGCACGTGGGCCCAATTGTCTGGCAGCCCAGAAATGCCGCTCTGCCAGAGTGGATCCTTGCGCTCAGTCGGGAAAAACCTCTGGTTTGGGTTTACTCCGGCAATCCGCGGTACGCCGGCGCCCCAACGCCTATCGACTCCATCGTCGTGATTCGCGCGGCCATCGCGGCCCTGAGAGATGCGCCAATGCATGTGGTACTGACGACCGGATACCAGCAGGTCCCTGAAGAAATTGGAGCGTTGCCGTCGAATTTTTATCACGCGGCATACTTGCCGGGCCGTGCCATGGCGGAGCGGTGTGACTTGATGGTGCATCACGGCGGTCATAGCTCGGTCATGAACGAATTGGCTGCCGGCACTCCGGCGGTGATCATCCCGACGATCACGGAGCGCGAGAGCAATGCGCGTCGTGTTGCGGCACTCGGTGCTGGCGAGATTGTGATGCCCACCGAGGGCACAGACGGTGAAAAGCACATCGACGTGGCCGAATTCGGCACAAAGGTTCATAAAGTATTGAACGATCCTGGCTATCGCAGATCGGCTCGCCGGGTCGCGGAATCCATGCTGAAATTTGGTGGAGCTTCGGAGGCAGCCGACCGAATCGAGGGTCTTGTGAGTTGATCGGGCTCTATCCGGAGCCGGCTTGACTAAGATGAGGAATATCTATGAGCGAAAAGCAGCGCTGTACGTGGGCGGAGAGCGATCCGCTGTTGCGTGTGTATCACGATGAAGAGTGGGGCGTGCCGGTGCGCGATGGGCGCGCGATGTGGGAGATGTTGATGCTGGAGGGCTTTCAGGCGGGGCTCTCGTGGCTGACCATCCTGCGCAAGCGCGATGCGTTTCGCGCGGCCTTTCGCGATTTCGATCCGGCGAAGGTGGGGCGCTTCAAGGAAAAAGATATAGAGAGGCTGCTTGCGAATGAAGGAATCATTCGCTCGCGGGCAAAGATTGAAGCGACGATTGCGGGGGCGCGCATCTTTCTGGCGATGGAAGAGGAAGGCGACGGCTTTGCGAAGACGATGTGGGCGCACGTGGACGGCAAGCCGGTAGAGAACAACAGCGGCAAGGTGCTGGCCAAGACGCCGCTGTCGGAGGAGATCTCTGGCGATCTGAAGAGGCGCGGCTTCAAATTTGTGGGGCCGGTGATTGTGTATGCGTGGATGCAGGCGGTGGGGATGGCGAATGACCATGCGCCCGGGTGCTTCCGGCGGGACTTGCCGTCCGGGCGAGCGCGCCTGCGGCGCCTGCGGCGCCGGTAGCTGGGTTCGCTCCCTTTGATCGCTCACTTTCGGTTGGTAGGCGACCTAACTTGATCACACATCTCTTCGAGGAGATGTGGCGTATCCGGCTCGGCTACATATCAGGAGGTATCCGTGATCGATGGAGCGCATCTTGTCCTTTACAGTCGGGACGCGGAGGCAGATCGTAGTTTTTTTCGCGACGTGCTTGGTTTCGATGCAGTCGACGCGGGGCATGGATGGTTGATCTTTTCCCTGCCGACGAGCGAGGCCGCGTTCCACCCCGCTGCGCGCAATGAACGTCCTGAGCTCTATCTGATGTGTGATGATCTTGCGGTCACGATGGCGGAGCTGCGGGCGAAGGGCGTGCGCTCCGGAGAAGTGCACGATGAGCGCTGGGGGCTGATCACGACGTTGTCTCTGCCGAGCGGCGGCACAGTAGGACTGTATCAGCCGAAGCATCCAAGGCCAGCTCGCAAGAGCTAAGCCATGGTTTGCCGGGAGCGCGGCCGCCGAGTCAATCTTTTCCGCCGAGGTTCAGACCGAACTTGGGCGCGGTGTTTGTGCCGCTGATCTTGATGGGGATTTCGGCGCCGGCGCCGTTTTTGTGGAAGAAGGGATCCACGCCTTTGAGCAGCAGCGACTTCCACCAGGTGGAGACCATCTCTGAGAGCTTGGCGTCGGTGCGGACCTTCCCGGTGAAGTCGAATTGTTTTCCGTCGAGCGTGTAGTGGCCCGCCAGCTGCACCGCAGCGCCGGGCAGCGCGTAGTCGAGATTGCTGAAGACCATGCGGCCGGAGCTCAGGTTGAAGGCGCCGCGTATCTGGGAGTGAACGTCGGGTGCGCCGGCATGGGCTTCGTCCGGCTTGCCCTGGGCGCGCAGGCTGAGCATGTCGACTTTGTCCTCGACCGCGGGATTGGTGAAGTGAATGCGGGTGAGGACAAAGTTGCCGCGCACGCCGATCTTCTGGGTGACGCTCTGCTTGCCGGGCGGGATGTTGAGCTTCGCCTTCATCTGGAGCGCGCCGCTCATGATGGGCGGCTGGGTTTTGACGGCGAGGTTGAGGAAGTCGCGAATCTGCCCGGCGGGGATATCGATGTCGAGATCGATCTCGTGGCCCACGCCCTTGTGATTGACCACCGAACCCGAGCAGGTGAATTGCGAACTGCCGAGGGTGGCCGCAACGGGTTGCAAGTAGGTGTCGCCGCTGGTGCCGTCGACGATGGCGTGGAAGTGCGTCTTCAAAGGCACAGGGTGGTTGGCGGTATCCAGGGTGAAGGCGGGGGTGTTCGTGTCGCCGTTGACATCGATGCGGTTAAGCTGGCCGCCGAACTTTCCGGTGGAAGAGAGAATGCCGCCGATGCCGTGAATGGTGCCGAGGTCGGCATGATCGAAGGTGTAGCTGCCGCTGACGGGGGAGTCGCCGGGACTCTCGTTGTTCCAGGGTCCGAAGCTGCCGGTGGCATGAATGTCGCCTCGGGGAATGGCGTTGGTGAGGGTCGCATCATAGGGCGACGCGCTGTTGGATCCGACATCGTTCAAGACGATGTGTTGCAGGACGAAGAGTTTTGGATCCTTGTCGGGATTGGCGCTGGCGATGATGAGCTGCGAGTCGTCGAAGACAATCTCGCCGACCCTGATCTTGATTTTGCCGCGGTGCTTCTTCGAGGGCGGCCCCTGCTCGCGCATCTTGCGCGGCGGGATGTGGATGGTCAGCCCGCTGACGTGGACAGTGTCGACGCGGGTTGGCTTGATGAAGAGGCCGATCACGCCGGCGCGGAAGCGGAACTGGCGCAGGGCGATGATGGGGTAGTTGGCGCCGGCGGCGACCACATCATCCGGCGGATAGATGCGCAGGCCGCTGCCGGAGACCTGAAGACCATGGAAGAGAGAGACGTCGAGGGTATCGAGCTCGACCTTGCTGTTGAAGCGCGTGCTGAGGGTTTCGACGACGCGGCCCTTGAGGATGGGGCCGGCGTGACGCAGCATGATCTCGGCGACGATGGTGAGCACGATGACACTGAGCAGGAGCGAGATGCCCAGCCACTTCCATATGCGCCGTTTGCGGCTACTGCTTCCTGGTTGCAAGTGGCTAGGTCCTGTGCTCCTGGTCTGGTGGTATCACAATCGTCCGTGTACTGCTATCTGATTCCTGAGCGCGCGCGGCGACTTCTCTAGACTAGACGCCTGCTCCGCCTCTTTGGTTTTCGCTGCAGGCCGGCAGGTCAAGGACGATCCAACGATCCGACGATTCGAGGAAATTCAGCGCCTCGCAGCAGAATGCCTACTCCTCGATATTCTCTCCAACCCATGCACGGAGTAGCACCCGGCCCCACTTCCGGGCCGAAAGCCCTGCTCCAAGCGGTTACCGTTGATTTCCGCTGAGTTCTGCCAGACGGCATACACTTACCCGCGCCCAGGAAGCAGGACGGAATCCTGGCTGTAGTGCGAAAGGAAAGAAAAATCATGAACAGACAGACGGGAAGGGTTCTTGCAGGGCTGTGCGCCCTCGGCATGGCCGCGGTGATTGCGGCACCGGCGGGTGCGCAGACGTCCGAGGTCAAAGAAAAACCGCCTCTGTACTCCTACATCAGTAACTGGGATATACCGCGGGCCCAATGGGCCGACATGACAAAGGCGGACGACGCGGACCGGGCAGCCCTTGAAAAAGCCCTTGCCTCGGGCACCATTGTTGGCTATGGCAGCGATATCAATTTGATTCACCGTCCCGACGGCGAAACTCACGACCAGTGGTGGTCAGCAACGTCGCTGGCCGGCGTGATGAATGTGCTCGATCAGTTTTACTCGAGTGGCAGCACCACTTCGCCCGTACTGAACAGCGCCACCAAGCACTGGGACGAACTCTACGTCAGCCGGTTTTACAACTGGCATTCCGGATCGGTCAAAAATGGCTACACCCACGTGTCTCTCTATAAATTGAAGGCTGACGCCTCCGACGACGCGGTCGAGATGGTCAGCAAAAACCTGGTTGTGCCGCTGCTCGAAAAACAGCTTGCCGCGGGCACGATTGCCGAGTACGAAGTGGACCAGGAGGCAATCCACACCGAAGCGCCCGGCTCGTTTCTGATTGTCTACCTCGCAACCAACGCCGAAGGTCTGGACAAAGTTCAGGCAGCCGTTGAGGAAGCGATCAAGTCCAACCCCCTGGGCGGCGCGGCATTCGGCTCCATGACCGATGTCTCGGGCCACCGCGATGAGCTGGTTCGCACCAACGCAAGCTACAAATAGGGCCCCGTTTTTCCTTCCCC
>DASXGY010000002.1:0-4763 GCA_036488835.1 Acidobacteriaceae bacterium | reverse complement strand
GTGCGGACCATGGCCGATCCGGCACATCAGAAGACCATGCAGGAATACGAATCAGCCTTGAAGGCGATGCAGGAAGGCAAGTACGACAAGGCTCGTGAAGGCTTCCGCAAGCTGAGCGAGCAGAGCTCGCCGGAAGTGGCGGAGCGTGCCCGCGTGTACCTGGAAGCGTGCGGACGGCAGGCGACGAAGCAGGAGCGCAAGTTCACCGGCCCCGAGGAGCAGTACGACTACGCCATCTCGCTGCTGAACACCGGCCTGTACGACGAGGCGCGGGAGCAACTGGAGACCATTCTGGCCAAGGCACCACAGGCCGACTACGCACTCTACGGGCTCTCCATCCTTGAGAGCATGACGGGGCAGACCGAGCAGTGCCTGGAACACCTGTCGGCGGCCATCAGCATCAATGCACAGAACCGCATCCATGCGCGCGTGGACTCGGACTTTCAGGATATGGCGGACGATCCACGGTTCACCGAGCTTCTGTACCCTGAAGTGCAATGAGGCCGGAAGTTCAGTGAAAAGGAAGCCGCAGCAGTATGCCGGTGATTCCCAGTAGCTCATCCGAACGGAGAGAATCCGGACGCGAGACGGCAACGACAGCACCGCGGCGGCGGTCGTCGCTGCGCGTGGTCGCGATCGGCGGGGGCACCGGGCTATCCACCTTGCTGCGCGGGCTGCGTTGCTATGCGCCTTCTCCGCAGACGAACGAAGCAGACGCTGAGGCTGTCCCGAGTCTGATCAGTGATCTGGCTGCGGTTGTGACCGTGACCGACGACGGCGGGTCGAGCGGCCGGCTGCGCCGGCACTTCAACATGCTGCCGCCCGGCGACCTGCGCAACTGCATGGTGGCGCTGGCGGACGACGAGGCGCTGCTCTCGCGACTGTTCCGCCATCGCTTCTCCTCTACGAGTGCCGCAGCGGCAAACGGCAATGGCGAGGAGACAGGCTCGCTCGAAGGCCACAGCTTCGGCAACCTCTTCGTGGCCGCGCTGGCCGAGATCACCGGCGATTTCGCGCAGGCGATCAAGCTCTCGTCGCAGGTGCTGGCGACGCGCGGCCACATCTACCCCGCGACCACGACGAATGTGACCCTGTCCGCGCACATGGACGACGGCTCGATCGTCGAGGGCGAGACCAACATTACGGCGAGCAAGCATCGCATCTGCGAGTTGAGGCTGGAGCCCGCGGGCGCGGAACCGATGCCGGAGACGCTGGACTCGATTGCACGCGCAGACCTGATCACGCTGGGGCCGGGGTCGCTCTACACCAGCCTGATCACCAATCTGCTGGTCGCGGGGATTCCCGAGGCGCTCGCGCGAGCGCATGGGCTGCGCGTGTTCATCTGCAACCTGATGACGCAGTCGAATGAGAGCCTGGGGCTCACGGCATCGCAGCACATCGAGAAGATCTACGAGCACATGGGCCAGGCGATCTTCGATTACGCGCTGGTGAACACCGCGCCGGTAAGCGAAACCCTGCTGCGCAACTATGCGCGCGAGGGCGCGGCGCCGATTCTGCCCGACATCGAGCGCATCGAGGCGCTAGGTGTGCGGGTGATCCCGGGCAACTTCGCCGCCGAGGGCGACACACTGCGCCACAACGCGGACCGCGTGGCGGACGTGCTGCTGCATCTAGGACTCGAGGCGGATCTGGATGCGCTGCGGGGCATTCCCGCCTGACCACCCCACCCCCTCCCCCTCGCGGTGCGGTGCGGGAATACGGCTCGTAACCCTTGTCTTTGCTATGGGATAAGGGCTTTGCCGATGGTCAAAAATATCATTCTAAAGAGGTTAGCGCTAAAAATGTCTTTCTAAAGAACTTACCGGAGGCATCGAGAGCTTTCCGGGTGGCCGCATACCTGCCTGATTCCTGCCTATTTCCAGTGTAGCGAGTTGGGTGGATGAAACCGGCAAATTCTCGCTGAGTGTTCCCGAGATGGGAATTGCGTAAGGAGTGCCCCAAATGACCCGCTCTGGCTGTGCCGGATCGGCCACCCGGTTTTTGTGGCCCCGCACTTCAGAACGGCAGATCGTCCCGGCTCGCTCCTGGCCGGTTCGCTCTTGGCCGGAAAGACCGGGAATCGTTGGTGATGTGCTCTCACTGGCAGACGAAGGAGTCGGCGTCCTTGATGCTACCTGTTCCCTTGTAGTGGGCCTGCTGCGGGTAGGGGCAGATGGGGCGCGTCATGACGATCTTTTGCGGGTCGGGGTGGTGATCGGCGTTCTCTGCATATTTGGTTGCGATGATCGCCTCGGGCGCCTTGCCATCTTCGACCCAGTCCTCGAGCGCGTGAATGACGTTGTGACTGGCGTCTGATTGCTTCATGGCGGGGAGGCCCCACTGGCCGATCGCATCCGGGCCTGGGCCGTCACCGCAGTGCTTGACCCCAGGCATGAGATAGAGGCGGGTGAAGTTCGAGGTCTCGTCCTTGCCAAGTTTCTGCTGCACCTCCTGGTAGTAGTGGATGGTGAAGAGAGGGCTGATGGCCGCATCCGCCCAGCCGTGATAGAGGATCAGTTTGCCGCCGCGCTGCCGGAAGGCGCTGAGGTCGGGGTTTGTGGCGTCGAGCGCTGCACTGGTCTTCTCACGCGCGGCAGCGAGACCGGCGACGGGATCGAAGGTGCGGAAGTCCCACTTGGTATCGCTGTAGACCATGTTGGCGAAGTAGCCGTAGCCGAAGCCGGACATGGCGGACTTGCCGCGCTCCTGACCCGTGATCCAAGTGGGCCAGCCGTTGGGATCGAGTTCGCCGCCAGCAGGCTGAATCGCAAAGATGGTGGTATCGCTGACTCTGCGTTCGGATAGGAGGGTGTTGAGCGCCTTGACCTGGGCGGGGGTGAGGCAACGCTGGCTGTGGCCTGATTTGCAGGCAAGGGTGGCGGCGTCGAAGTGGCAGGCGGGCGGATCGGCGATGATCGAATCCTTGAGGCCGTCCAGCTTGTCGCACTGCTTCACGATAGCGCGATGGAGGAGCGGCACCTGAGCGGCAGAGATGTAGCTGGCACTGTCGGAGAGCATTGTCTGCATGCCGATGGCGGCGCCGGCGAGCAGCGTGGTCCAGTTGTATGCGGGCGCTCCGGCGAGGATGCCATCGTAGTCGTCGGGGAAACGCTGGGCCTCCATGAAGGCTTCGCGGCCGCCGTCCGAGCACGCGGTGAAATAGCTGTGCTGCGCGGGTGAGCCGTAGTAGGCGGCGACGACGGCTTTGGCCTGCTCGGTCATCTGGTGAATGCCACGCCAGCCGAAATCGGTGATCTTCTCAGGATGGTGGAGCGCCCAGCTGGCGTCGATGCCGTCGGCGAAGTGGCCGGTATCGGTGCCGGCAGTCGCGGCGTTGCTGTCGAGGGCGCGGGCCATGCCTTGGAAGTCGATTTCGCCGGCGAAGCCGCCGTTGCCGATGCCCTGGAGGCGGCGGTTCCAGTTGGCGGCGGGCAGCCAGACTTCGATCTGGATTTTGGAGTCGGAGGTGGGCGTGGCTTCGATCTTGACGCGGCAGAAGGCGGGGAGTTGTTTGTAGAGTGCCACCTGCTCCCCCGGGCCGTTGGGGCGCGGCGGCGCTATGAAGCTACCGGGGGCTACGACTTCGGCGGAGACTACGTGGGCCTGGTCGAGCGGGAGCTGCTGGAGGTTGGTGCAGCGGGAGACGTCGGCCGATTGGGCCAGAGCAGAAGTGGCGAGCAGGAGCGTCGATGCTAGGAATGCGAGTGGGCGCATGGCGGAACCACTCTATCGCATGCTTGTGAAGCCGGCTCAAGCGCGGTCAGCTAAAGAAGCGTTAGTGGCCTTCGGCTCAAGCGAAACCATCATTGCGATTGCCACATTGACTGGCTACTGCTCTACAAGATCGATGGGAATGATCTCTACCTCGTCCGGACCGGGACGCACGCCGATCTGTCCTGAGTCGCCAGATGTTGGCATTTGCGGATGACAGGATTGATCAATCGATCTTGTAAAGAGAATGGTTTGTACTTAGGATCGGTGCCTGCTCGCAAAAAATAGACGGAGGCAATGCGTGCTCTCATTCGCGTGGTATGGGAAGGTCTGTTCTCTAGCGCTTGGCTGCCTCTCGATCGGGTTAATGTGCGGTCGAACCGATGCTCAGACGGTAAAGGCGGAAGGCTGCAAACCGGTAAGCGCGCGTACCGGCGAGCTGGGATGTTGGATCATGGCGGACGAAGCCTTGGGTGCGATATCGAAGTCGCAAGCATTCTGGCACCTGGATACCTACCCAACGCAAGAAGCGGCACTGGCGGCAAAGGGTCCGCACGGAACGGTCATCCAGTCTCTGGGAAAGACTTGGCTGCTCACGATCGATGAGGCCGGCTGGCTGGCGCCTGCAGGTGGTGAACATGTGGCAACGGTCGGTCCGCTACCTATCGGCGGAGCTGAGCAGTATTCAGCGCAGTATATGGAAGCCATCTTTACTCCTGGCATGACCGCCGCGCTCCACGACCATCCCGGGCCCGAGGCGTTTTATACCTTGACCGGAGAGACTTGCCTGGAGACCTCAGAGGGGGTGTCCATCGGGCACGCCGGAGGTCCCGCGGTCATTGTGGCAGGTGGTCTGCCCATGCAACTCGTCGCCACCGGCACTGAAACGCGCCGGGCAGTCGTTCTCATCCTGCACGATTCGTCAAAACCCGCCGTCCACCTGATCCATGACTGGATACCAAAGGGTCTGTGCAAGCGGTGAGATTCCGCAGATCTGCCGCGTTCTTATCGAATGCGGACTGACCGAAGCGCAACTCCATTCAGCTCACGAT